>CAWLAZ010000007.1:0-19610 GCA_963854955.1 Phycisphaerae bacterium
TTACCACATCATTGCGGCTGCGACTGGAAAGGAAGGGCCGGCTGTTTACATTCCGAATCGAATAGAAGAAGGATATGGAATTAACGTTGGTGCTATCGAAAAGTTCGCCCAAGAAGGTGTTGATGTGATTGTTTCAGTTGATTGCGGTGTAACCGCAGTTGAAGCTGCAAAGAAGGCAAAGCAACTTGGCATAACGCTCATCGTGACCGATCACCATAAACCAAGAGAGGACGGCGAACTCCCTGACTGCGCAGCAATCGTGCATCCCGGACTTGAGGGGGAACCCGAAACGTTTTTTGCAGGTGTAGGCGTTGCGTACCAACTTGGGTGGGCATTTGCACGAGCATGGTCAGGCGCACAACACGTCACGGATACACTGAGCAAATGTTTGCTCGAGATGCTTCCGTTTGTTGCGATCGGAACCATTGCAGACATGGTTCCATTACAAAACGGAAATAGAATTTTAAGTCGGTGGGGATTGCAGTTACTTCCAAGCACGACGAACCCTGGGTTGTGCGCAATTATGAAGCAACTAGACACACCAAAAATGAAATTGAATACTGCGCATGTTAGTTTTGGCATTGCTCCATTGATAAACGCCGTGGGAAGACTTTCGCATGCGGGTAAAGCGGTTGATTTACTGACGCATTTAGATGGTGCACTTGCTGAGTCAACGGCAGAAGAACTTGCAAAACTAAATCGGGACAGACAAAAAGTGCAACGCGAGATTATTGCGGATGCGATGGAAATAATAAAAGAGCAACAACTGCAAGAGAAAAGTATTATTGTCTTGCAAAATGATGATTGGAATCGAGGCGTCGTTGGAGTTGCCGCTGGCAAGTGTATTGAAACGCACTATCGACCGACTATTTTACTTTCGGGCGACGGCGATGAACTGGTTGGGTCTGCTCGAAGTATTTCTGGTTTTTCCATTTACGATGCAATCAGTGCATGCAAGGAACATGTCGTGAAGTTTGGTGGCCATGACATGGCGGCGGGCCTATGTGTTGCTCGAGATAAGTTCGATGATTTTGTTGCTGCTATTACGGAGTATGCGAATGAACACATCAGTCCAGACCAGTTGGTTAAAACAGTAAGGCCAGATGCGTTCGCCGAACTGGATGAAATAACACAAGGTTCTGCAGTTGACATCGAGAAGGTCGGTCCATTTGGTATCGGAAACCCAACGCCAATTGTGCAAATTAACAATGTGACTATTGATCAGGTAAGCGTTATGGGTTCTAAAGGCGCGCACTTGACCATGCAACTTGGTCAGTCGAATAAAAGGATTCGTGCGATTTGGTGGAGCATGGGTGATGCGGCAAAACAACTACAACGAGGTGTTCAAATTGACATTGTGGCAAAGATAAAAGTAAATGAATTCCGCGGTACACGAACAGCCGAGCTGGACATTATCGATATAGCATTACCAAGCGGCTAGTTCGCCAACTATTGGCTCGACTAAATCTTTCAAGGTAACGATGCCTATCGGTTTGCTTTCGTTTGATACTACGATGCCCATAGAACGGCCTGTTTTTCGTAACTTGTGCAGTGCATCACTTACCGGTGTGTCTGGGGAAAAGTACGCAGGTGTTTTTATAAGGCTAGTTATCTCTTCTTTAGGTGAGAGCAATGCGCTTATAACGGGAAGAATGCCGATGACTTTTCCCGACGCGCCAACAACGGGAATTCTTGTGTACGCTGTATTTGAGATAGCGGAAGAGCGGCGTGCCGAAGAAATATTTGCGCCGACACATTGCACGCGAGTCCACGGCACCATCTCACTTCGAACAGTAAGCGTCTTCATTGACAATACTCGGTCTGCAAGTGTGATTTGTTCGTTGCTTAAAATGCCACCCTCGAGCCCTTCTTTGAAGAGCATGCCAAACCGCCTTCGTGGTGATGGTTCGACTGTTTGTTCAGAGCCAAGTATATAATTTGCGAACTTGCCTACCATTGAAAGAAGGGGAACAATACCTGTCCACCAGAGCACTTTGTCTGACCATGAAAGTGGCGCACTCCACCGATACGTCCAAGAATCTGTGTTCGTACGAAACAAATCTTTAGGCAAGATTTCACCAAAGATAAAAAGTATTGGAATCATAACAACAGTATTTACCAAAATTGAGACCCAAGGTCCAAGGGTAGTTTCTTCAAGCATTCGAGCAACGCCGTAACTTGCAACGTAATTTCCAATGTTGTTGCATACAAGCAGTACGGCGAGCATTCTTGTTGGTTGATCCAGAATAGCGTGGAGCCGGCGGGCATTTTTCATTCCGCCTGAGGCGCGCACATCAAGACGAATTTTATTGAGGGTGTATAAGCCAGTTTCAAGTCCTGAATAAATGGCACTCAATCCAATTCCCAAAAGGGTGACACCGACAGCGATATAGAACTCTGTCATACCGCACCTTCTTCTGTAAGGAAAACAAGTACGGTTGCAACCCGATATTCCTCCATGGTTAACACTTCAAGTTGCAAATTACTAAATTGAACGACGTCACCAACTTGTGGAATACGACCAAGTTTTGACGCAATCAATCCACCCATCGTTGCGGCAGGGCAGTGTTCGACGAACGGACCCATCGTTGACGCCCACGCTCGAACTGCGGTGTTCGCATCGACCCTCCATCCTCCGTCTGAAAGTTGTTCTGGCGGTGTTATTTTGTAATGGTCACCTTCGCCAATTTCGCCGACAAGTTCTTCAAGGACATCTTCAAGTGTGACGAGTCCAGCAGTGCCACCAAATTCATCAACAACAATAGCAAGTCGCGTGGAGGTTTCTCTGAAACGAGTAAGTAGTTGATCAAGGGAAGCCACTTGCGGAATAAATTGTGGTTTTGTCATGCATGCTTGCATGAGGGTTTGCCCATCGTTGCACCGTTGCAAATATCGTTTGGTGTGCAACATGCCCGCTATGTCATCAATGTCCTCGCCATAAATAGGTATTTGCGTGAGGTGGGTTTCGCCAATGATGCCCTTGAGTTTGTCTTCAGAAATCGTTCCAGGTGCGGAAATCATATGCACCCGAGGCGTCATGACTTCACGAACGCGGATTCGACTTAACTCAACAACTTCAAACAAAACACGTTGTTCGTCTTGGTCGATAATTCCTTCAGACGAAGAATACGAAACAAGTGATGCTAGTTCAGTTGCATTAAGTGTGTCAGGTTTATTTGGCGAAACGAGTCGCGAGAGTGGAGAGATAACAAACCAATCGATACCATGTCTAAGCGGCGCGATGGCATGGTGCAAAAGTAATAGTGGGTGAGCAAGAAGCATCGCGGTGCCGATGGGCCTTGCGGTGGCAGCCATTTTTGGAAGCACTTCCCCAAAAATAATGATAGAGAAAAGCGTTGCAATAGCAATGATTATTTCTGTACCAAAGCCACCGGGCGCATGCAGCATGAGAACAGAGCCAATTACAAAGTACAAAACATTTGCAGTCATGTTTGCAATAAGAATTGTAATAAGTACCGTGCGGCGGTTTTTGACAAGGTAGAGAACCGCGTTGGCTGGTGGTGTTTTTCTTTTGCGAAGTTCAACAAGTTGCGCTTGGGATAATCGGAAAAAAGAAGTTTCACTGCAACTAAAAAAAGCACTCAGGACGAGCAATGGAATCAAACTGATAATGAGCCCGAATTCGAGCCCAGTCCATCCACTTGTTGTTACTTCTTCAATCATCTGGTATTTGCCATTTCTTTAACGGCGTTTTCGACTCGCTTCATGAACTCTGAAGAACTTTCGCCATGTTGAAAGTGTAGCGGGTTTCCGTAGGATATTTTAACACAGCCTGCACGAGGAATATACGTTGCTTCTGGCAATACTTGCAGCCCGCCATGCACATATATGGGCACCACCGGCCGTTCGCTTTTTTTTGCAATGACGGCAAGTCCGCCCTTAAACGTTGCTATCTCGCCTGTTCGGCTTCGTGTTCCTTCTGGGTATATGACGATGGACCATCCGCGCTGAAGTAAATCTTGCATAATCCTGATCGAACGAATCGGGGACTTTATGCGCTCGATGCTAAACGCGTGCCAAATAGCAGCGACAAAGTATTGGATGATTCTTTTTTTAATTGAAGAGCCGTCGTGGTCTGCAAAATGATCAAATGCAGCTGCGACTGCTGTGCGGCTTCGGTAATGCTTTGGAAGTGTGTGCATAATGACATGGGTATCTACATGGCTTTGGTGGTTTGATGCAAAGATAACAGGCGATTCTATTGTTGCGAGCAAGTCTTTGCCACAAGATTCCCACTTGACTCGGCATGCAATTTTTACTATGCGTAGTACAAGCAATATGCAAAAACGACAACATCGCAAAGCAGGTGAACGAAATTGTTTTAGAATTGCCTCGGCGATTGGTGGCGACTTAGCGCTCTGTTCTTGGTAAGTCATGTGCGTGTGTGAGCACTTTTTCAAATGCGAATGCGTATTGTTCAAGGAGGGCTTCATCAGCCGACGGAAAAGACGGAAGTTTCAATAAAGAACCATTCCCAAGCGTGGTGTTTGGTAAGTCTGCGGGGTCGTATATGTGAATGGGGTTTTCTTTTGTTGCGGGTAATCGAGCAATTTTTGACCAGACATTATGTGTAAAGACAGGCTGTTGATGCAATAGCGGGTAGCGAGGCGCTGAAACAAGTGCGCCTTCTGCTTGCAATGCTTTTGCAAGGTCGTTGATTGGCAATCCCGTTTTATCTTCGTTATAACGGACAAGAAATTCAAAGTACACACGGTTGACATCGTGTGTTGGCAGAAACGTGTCGAAACCAAGGGCCTCTAACTTTTTTGAAAGGTGCTGGCAGTTTGCATTTCTTACATCGTTGCGTTCTTTCAATTTCGCCAGTTGCGAATGTGCAAGCGCTGCTGCCATCGGGGCCATTCTGAATTTGAATCCGAAGCCAGTAGCAGCAAAATATTTATTGTCTGATTCAAGATTGAGAAGACGTTCGTAATGTCCAAGGCGTGTTGCGGCTTCGAGCATTTCTTGGTCATCGCAAAGTAAAATCCCACCTTCGCCAGATGGGCAAAGTTTGTTTCCTTGCATGCTGAAAATGCTCACGTCCCCAAAGGAACCAATTGGTTTCCCTTTGTACGTAGCACCGTGCGCATGCGATGCGTCTTCGAGAATTTTAAGGTTGTGTTTTTTAGCGACGCCAACAAGTTCATCCATCTTGGACGGCATGCCAAACAAATGCACAACGACAATCGCTTTTGTCTTGTCGGTTATTTTTCGTTCGACATCTTTTGGGTCGAGCCCAAGGCAGTCCGGCTCAAGTTCTGCAAATACCGGCACGCCGCCGCAATGTAAAATCGGCATGACGCTTGACCACCATGTTGCAGACGGAACAATTACTTCGTCAAGGGTTTGCATGCCGATTGCGTGTAAGCCGGCAAGTATGGCGGATGTTCCGTTGTTGTGCGTGAGCGCAAACTTTCTGCCAGTTAGTGTTTTGTATGCTTCCTCGAGTTCGCCAACGACTTGGTTCAGTGAAAGATTCCCACTTCGCAACACTTCGAGCACGGCTTGCTCATCCTCAGTTGTGATGATTGGCCATCGAAGTGCATCTTCTTGATCAAGCGTGATGGCTCGATCACCACCTAGAATTGCAGGAAGTGTTGTCGCAGTCTTCATGGAGAATCCCAGAATTATGTTTCTGGTGTATCACTCGCAATAGAGGAGCGCATGTCAGTGTCGGAAATGACGTTCTTCATGTTGTAATAATCCATCACGCCGAAGTTGCCTTTTCGAAACGCCTCCGCCATTGCTTTTGGTACGTCGGCTTCTGCAAGTACAACAAGTGCGCGGTTCTTTTGCTCTTCAGCACGATACTCAGCCTCTTGCGCAACAGCCATTGCTCTTCGCTTTTCGGCTTCCGCTTGAAAACGCGATTTGTCTGCTTCGGCTTGATGCGCTTGCAAGGTTGCGCCAATGTTTTCACCCACGTCTATGTCTGCAATATCAATGGAAAGAATTTCAAATGCGGTTCCTGCGTCGAGTCCTTTTGCAAGCACTGTTTTAGAAATGTTGTCCGGATTTTCAAGCACGGCAAGATGCGTTCCTGCTGAACCGATGGTTGAAATGATACCTTCGCCAACACGAGCAATAATTGTTTCTTCGGTTGCGCCGCCAACAAGTCGTGCAATGTTTGTCCGCACGGTCACTCTTGCTCTTGCGCGTAACTGAATGCCGTCACCAGCAACCGCGTCAATTGTTCGTTTGCCACCGCCATTACTCGGGCAGTCGATAACTTTAGGATCCACGCTCGTACGGACTGCTTCCAATATGTCTCGACCCGCAAGGTCAATAGCGGTTGCTATTTCCCAACTCAAATCAATACGCGCCTTGTCTGCTGCAATCATCGCTCGAACAACATTTGTGATTTGGCCGCCAGCTAGGTAGTGAGCTTCAAGTTCGTCGGTGGTCAATTCAATGCCAGCCTTCTTTGCGCTAATGCGATTGATGACGATCGACCTTGCGTTGACTTTACGAAAGCGCATCATGACAAGGTCGACAAATCCAACCTTCGCGCCGCTGACCCATGCTTGGAGATATAGGCCGATGTACTGGAAGGCAAACGCGACGATGATAAGCAGAAAAATTCCGCCAATAATGACACCGCCAAGTAACCATGGTTCAAGTGCTGCAATAATTAAGTTCATATAAGTTTCCTCTTCAAAAACATAGTGTATCAGGCAGTGCTTACTCTGACTTTAATCTGATTGTCATATACGCAGACAACTGTAATCTTCGTACCAGCATCAATACTGCCGGTTTCTGCCATGGCGTCAAGCCGCTCTCCATTGATTAATGCAACACCCACAGGTCGAAGGACTGTAATGGCTGTGCCGGATTCACCGACGAGTTTTTCTAATTCTGCGTTGCGCTCTTTGGTTCGTGTTCTTGAGCGCTGTTTTGCTTCGTCGCGGTCTTCTTCAACTATGCCTCCCAGAACCATTCGTTTTGCAAGTGGCGAGGCTACCCAAATTTTAAATGCAATCCATACAAGCACTGGCCCGAAGACTATGTAGATTCCAGTCGCTACGAGTCCGGTGTTTGCATCATGCATATAAAAAGCAATGAGCGACGCAATAACGGAAAGTGCGCCAATAAGAGCAAGCAATCCGCCAGATGGAACAAATAGTTCTACAAAGAATAGCACGAATGCAATGCCAATGAAAATGAATGCCCAGAGTATGGGCGATGATGCGGAGACGGCAGGAGCATTTTGTGCGAGCAGTTCAATCATTGTAATTCCTCAATCTCGATAGTGAGGCCAAGGTGTGCGATACGCACGGTGACCCCTTTTGTAATCCATTGACCGGAAGTGGTTGCGTCAAAGACTTCGCCTTCGATATTAATTTTTCCGCTGGGCCGAAAGTCAGTGATGGCAATAGCCTCGGTTCCAACAGCAGGTCGCGTTTGTTGCGTATGGATGGATGGGCTTGTGATTTCATCTTCAAGGACTATTCGGCGCATGGCAACACTGTCGCCAAGTTTCGTTGCAATAATCCACGCGCTAACTACGGCAAGAATGCATCCGCCAAGCACTGCGCCGAGTCCTGTGAACAGTTGAAGTTGTCCTTCGGGTGATTGAAGATCGCCAGAGATAAAACTCCCGACCATGCCTGCAAAAAGAAATGCGACACCAAGGAAACCGACGAATCCTGTTCCGGGAATGACAAGGATTTCTATAGCAATGAATAACAGTCCGAACATGACAAGAACTATGTCCCACCATTGTGCAAGCCCCGCTAGATAGGGCGCTCCAATAAGTATGCCCATTGAAACTACCGCGCCTGCACTAAAAGCACCCGTTGAGCCAGTGACAAATTCAACAAAAACGCAAATAAGAAAAACAGCAATGAGTGCAAGTCGGACCGGCCAACTGATGAGCACGCGAACGAGTCCCTCGGACCAATTGGATGTATACCGCGTAAGGGTTGTTGCGCCGAACCATTGTTTAAGTTCGGCATCATTGGCAATGATGTCGGTGACCAAACCGTATTGTTGTGCTTCCGCCGGTTTAAGAGTAAGCAAGCGATCGTTTGGGACAATTTGTTTTATAAGTTTCCATTGGTTGGCGTCCGCGCTTGAGATGCGTGTTCTGCTTGAGGGAAGTTCTTGTGAAAAAGTGGGGTCCCAAGTCGAGCTATTCGCCCCGCTGTTGTTTACTTGTTGCAAGATAGTGTCGAAGTAGGGCAACATTTGTGGGGTTTCTTGCTGCTTAGCTCCGATGGGCGAAAAATGTTTTGTTGGTGGTGCGCCAAAGATGGCTGTGTACTCGCTTTCGTTCACGCAGATGGTTTCATTTGTTTCTTTGTTTTGTAAAAGCCACAATTCGATGCCAACACTGACAAACGACTCAACAAGGTGTTCGTCGTAATGATTTCGCCTTGCAGAGTCGATGACTTCAGCGAGCACAGGCGATTCAATTTTTGCGCGTTCAGTCACAGGGATGGGTTGGCCTGTTGCATTGATGGGCGCGGCGTCTCCAAACGTGCTGCCAGGCGCAACAATAATTTCTCTGCAAGCAAGCGCGATGATGGTCCCCGCAGAAAAAGCGTGTGGGTGAATCCAAGCTACGGTGTTTTTGGGCGCGTTATTTTTTAGTTCGTAGCAAATCTCTAGGGTCGAGAGTAAATCACCGCCAGGTGTGTTTAGGTCGATGACAAGTGCATCGGCACCTTTGGCTTCAGCGAGTCTTCGTTTGAATGATTGCGAAGTAACGGAATCGACAACGCCCTCGATAGTGATCACCGAAACAATTGTCGCTTGTCTGTAACTTGGTACAGGAACAGTTTGCGAGAGGGCGAGCGTTGTTAGGGCGATGAGCATGCACATATCATACTCCGGTGGATTGCAGTGCAAAAGAAAACACCCGCAATCCATAAAAGATTGCGGGTGTTTATGAAATCTACTTATTTCTTACAGATTAATCGTGTAAGAATTCCGAGACGCCACCAGCTTTGGAGCTCGTTACGTCTGTAATGTCGCCATACTTGACATGTGTCAAAATGCAGTCAGCTAGTTGGCCTTGACCACTGCCGTAATCAACATCAGCAGGTTGGTCTTCATCTTCTTTGAAGATGTTGTCAATCTGCGAATCCCCATTGTCGTCAATGTACGTAGTTGCATTTGGATAGAACGTTTCCAATGTTTCCAGGTGGCCATCACCGAAGGAAACAACGCCTTTCCAATCGGAACTAATTCCGTGGAGCAAGTTTGATTTGGAGTACTTACTGTTTATGCCCTCTTCAGGGCCACGTGACCCGAGAAGCGCAAACGAAGAAGCGCCAACTTGCCAGTTACGCGGTTTACGCTTGCCAGTAAGAGGCATGATGCCGTAACTGTTGTTGCAGTCACCCTCTTCGCCTGTTAGGTCGTTGCCAAATATTGGGTCCCAGAATACGCCTGCTGTTGAAGTTGAACTCGCATCAAAAACGTCGTAATCGTACGCTTCCATTGGAGCAACCCATTCGCTTTGCTCGGTAGGAGCAACGAGGATATCTGGTGTAAAAAGGTTTTGCATGATGGACATGGAGAGCATAGAAGCATGGTCATTCACGCTGATGTCTTCAGGTCCGCGACCTTTAATGAAGTTGCCTGTACCTGGGTCTGCAAGACGTTGTTGCAAGCCAGGAATTGGGAACATGCCTTTGTGAGTTGGTGACCAGAATGAAAAACCACCGTAGATGGCCTTTACTTGTGACTGGTCTTTAGTGAGCATGGCTTCAGCACGTGCACGACCGAGTGCTGGCATCAAGATGCTCAGCAACAAGGCAATGATGGACATTACAACGAGTAGCTCGATGAGCGTGAAGCCCTTTTTGTTTGTTTCGTGTTTCATAAAATGAAACCTCCTGTTGAAAAAAATATTACGGGTAAAGGATATCGCTTGATGTTAAGACGTCTGTTTTTGAGGATTGCACATTGAGTACCATCCAAACATCGCCAGAAGCACCGCCTGGGTTACCAAGACCTTCGTCATTGGAGTAGTCAGCGAAGTCAGCTTGGAAACTGTTGTCAGGTACATTCACAAGGTCATCTTGCGGCTTGTACATGACTTCGTCGAACCAAAGTGATTTTGTGTAATGTGCAGAACCATCAGCGGAAGCAAAAATGCCTTCCCATTTTTTAGATGGACCGTAAAGTTCAAGTGTTGGTGATTTTGAAAAATTTTGGTTATTGATGTCATCAGCAACGGCAATTTCTGGGCCACGACTTGAAAGGATAATGTTGTGGTGATCGCCGTTTGTCCAAACATTCTTGAGGCGTTGACCACAGAGTGCTAAGTTTGCATACGAAGTGTGACATACGTCTGCGACGCCGCCAGTAACTTCGTCGCCTTCAGCACGGCCTTCGCCTTCGATATCTGCTGAGAACACGGTGTCCCAGTATGTATCGTTTGCAGGGTCAACCATTGTGTAGTCGTATGCAAGTTCTGAAGCATTGGAACCTTGGTCACCTTTTGCAACAACCATTGGGTTGTTTTCATTGGCACTAATCAAAATAGTTGGATCGTAGAAGTTGTCGCCAATCATTGCTGAGTGCAACCAACCAGAAAGGTTAGCAGTGGTGTCTTGTGGGCCACGGCCTTGTTGGTCCGTGTTGCCTTGAGCGCCTAAGTAGCTACCACCGAATACGCCTCCATCCATGTCACTTGGAAGACGGTTGATCATTCCTGGGATAGGGAAGCGTTCGTGTTTGTCGGATTCTGCAAAGATAGCAAAAGAAGTCACGAGACCTTTTAGTTGGCCTTGGTCTTTACGAGTTCGGGCGTTGTCAAGTGCTTTTGCTAACGCAGGTAACAATAGTCCCATCAGCAACGCGATGATCGCGATGACGACGAGTAGTTCGATGAGGGTAAAACCTCGAGTATTGCGTTTCATATTGAATATCTCCATTCATAAAACTGAGTATGAGAATGTGTGTGATGACATCAGGTTGTGGTTTTTCGCGTACTTCGTACTTGTTGTGACCTATTCTGACTAGAAATCACAACTGACTAGAAGAAAAACATTCCATCAGTCAGATGAAAAAAGAACGAGCGCGTGTGGTCTCACGGCCACAATTACTCGTAGCAACGTTCATCTATTCATTGGTATAGAAAAATGTCGCCGCACTTGCCAACGCCACCAACAAGGTGATTTTGGCGTTGAATTGTCGACCAGTGCGGCGAATGATATGCTCGTGCGTCCAAAGAAACGTTTGAGCGGAGATAAGTGCGGTCAACTGAATCGCTAAAATAAAGTTGCCACGCCGGTCAGTTCCCCCTTTGTACTAATCCCCCTAAGGTACATCTATCTATACATCTTTGGGGGAGTGAAAGACGCAGTCAAGTCTAAAAATTGCAAAAATTATAGAGAAAAAGCACGTAGTCCGATAAAATGCACCCTATTAGGAAGTTGAAAAGACGGCTTCGACTTCTACTGTTGCCCCAAGCGGCAGACCAATGGAGCCCATGGCTACGCGGGTGTGCTTACCCTTTTCTCCAAAAATGGAAATCATCAGGTCGCTCACACCATTGGCGATGGTCGAATATCCCTCAAATCCTGCATCAGAGGCGATATAGACGCGTAATTGGAGCACCCCGGTCAAATTATCCACGCCCCCAGCAGCGCTTGCAGCAACAGCGATGGCGTTGAGGCAGCAGCAAGCCGCTGCTTGTGTGGCTGTTTCTACAGATTGTTTACTTGGAACTGAGCCCTTAAAAAGTAGCTCGCCAGCCACCATGGGTATTTGCCCGCTTGTACGGATCTCATTTCCGACTTTGATTGCAGAAATATAATTAGCCACTGGTGTTGGTGCTTCTGGAAGTGTTATGCCTAGTTCTTGTAATCGTGTTTTAATCATAGTTCTAATTCTACGAAAAATTTCTCTGCAGGGTCAGACATCTGGGGTCAGACCCTCGGGTTCTGACCCCAGATGGAAGTATTGGTATGATTCCGCCCATGGAACTTTATATAGACACCGCAAATATGGACGAAATCAATGAAGCCGCCTCTTTAGGCGTTCTTGATGGCGTGACCACGAATCCCAGCTTAATTGCAAAGGAGGGCGTCGATTTTCACACGCGTATGTCTGAAATTTGCGCAGTCGTTTCTGGCCCAGTGAGTGGTGAGGTCGTTGCGCTGGAACACGACAGCATGATTGATGAAGCCAATGACCTTCTTCAGATTGCCGACAACCTTGTGATAAAACTTCCATGCACGGTCGATGGGCTAAAAGCATGTAAAACACTTTCAGATAGAAATGTCCGAACGAACTTGACGCTCTGCTTTCAACCACTCCAAGCAATGATGGTTGCGAAGGCTGGAGCGTTCTTAGTTAGTCCATTCCTTGGTCGAATTGATGACATTGGCGGCGACGGCATGGAGTTGATACAACAAATCAGAACCATCTACGACAATTATGGATACACCACAAAAATCCTCGCGGCGTCCATTCGGCATCCGTTGCACCTAGTACAGTGCGCGCTCGTTGGCGCAGATGTTGCGACAGTCCCGCTGAAAGTTATCAAACAGATGATGAATCATCCGCTTACAGATAAAGGCCTCGAAGGATTTCTTGCGGACTGGAATGCTCATAAACAGTAAGTAAAATTTACTTCAGCGATAAAAGCCAAAGGACAAGCAAAATAATATTTAGTACACCGCTTCCAATGAGCATGGGAAGCCATATAGACGAAAGGTCGGAGCCGTTCGTTTTGACTTCGCCTTGTTGCAATGGGGCATCGATTGAAGTGGCTTTAGCGACTTCCGCTAATTTCGCAAAGTCGAGCGTTGGTTGTGCAAATTGAGGTGTCCGGCCTCTGGCGACCGTATCTAAGTCCTCGATAAGGTCAGCTGCATTTTGGTAACGCTGTGATACATCTTTGGCCATCATCATCTCAATCACTTGTGAAAAACCAGCAGAGAGCGACGAGTTGAGATGATCAGGCGGCACAAGGTCTTGTTTAAGGTGTCGATGCATGACGTCTGAAGGGTTTTTCCCCGAGAACGGCACTCTGCCCGTAACCATGTGGTAGAGCGTTGCGCCTAAACCATAAATATCTGCTGCAGGCGTGATGTCTTTTTTGCCACGAATTTGTTCAGGGCTGATGTAATATGGTGTGCCGTAAGCTCTGCCGGCTTCGGCTTCAGCTGCTTCGGCATCATTAAGTGCACGGGCTAAACCAAGATCAGCAAGTTTTACATCGCCGTTTTTTGCAATCATAATATTTTTTGGCTTGATGTCGCGATGAATGAATCCGACTTTGTGCGCGTGTTGAAGTGCTTGAGCAACTTGTCGAATAATCGGTAACGCTTCTTGTTCAGAAAGTTGTTTTTTCTCAACGATTTGTTCATGTACCGTATCGCCGTCGACGTATTCCATGACGAAATAATGGTATTCGCCAGATTGCCCCACGTCGTATGCTTGCACTATATTTGCGTCATTTAATTTTGCCGCAGCGCGACCTTCTTTATAAAACCGTTCGAGAAAGTCTTTGTTTTCAGAAAACTTCTTTGGTAAAACCTTAATGGCAACAGGTCGGTCTAAACTTTCTTGTTGCGCGAGAAAGACGGTTGCCATTGCGCCCGCGCCAAGTTTGCGAATAATTCGATACCCTTGGATGCGTTGCGTTGATTTTCGTGTGTCGAAATCTGTTTGAAGACGGTCGAGTTGCCTGCGCGTCACAAACTGATGGTTTACCAAGACATCGCCAAGCGTGTGTCCAGTACCGTTGCCTTCAGCGTCTTGAAGAAGACTCGTGCACTCGCTTAATTCTTTTTGCGTCACTAGCCCGTTGTCTACGACGAGTTTTCCTAAAATAGTTTCAAAGCCAAAAGTGGATGCGCCAGGAGATCCGGCTTTATCGCTGGAACTTGCGCTTGGTTTGGTGTCTTCGGATGTGCCAGAATCAGAATTGTTTTTTTGTTCTTCGGTCATTTGTATCTTCTGTGTAACTATTGTCGATGATTGTACGCTTGTCAAGCGACAGAATGTGTGTTTTGTTCGATTCATGTTCTTGGACACTGGGGTACGATGCCTCATCTATGAACCAGAACACACATGAAATGGTACGAGCGGAAGCGTGAAGTGTGCGTGGAAATCACCCTTGGTATTGGCAAGCGGCTCCCCAAGACGCTTGGAATTGCTTGCAGAAGCAGGCGTGGATGCAATACCGTGCCCGCCCACAATTGATGACGGGATATACACGTGTGGTTCGATGGATGCAAAAGTATGGGTGCAATCGCTTGCGGTATTGAAAGCGCAACACGTTTTACAAATGCAATCTGCTTGTTCGGGGACAATTCTTGCTGCGGATACAGTGTGCATTGTCGACGGCGGGATTTTTGGTCAGCCCAAGGACGAACGAGAGGCAAAAAAAATGATTATGCAGGTAGTACAGCGAAGCCACGAAGTGTACACGGGTTGGTGCTTGCTTTCGATAGAAGATGCACGGTTGTTTTGCGCGTGTGAAGCGGCAACGATTACTATTGGCAGGATTACAGAAAAAGAAATTGATGTATATATAGCTTCTGGGAACTGGCGAGGGAAAGCAGGCGCTTATAATTTATCTGAACGCGTTTCTGCGGGATGGCCGATTATATGTGAAGGCGATCCAACAAGCGTCATGGGATTGCCAATGGAGCGATTGCAAAAAGAAATACACTTTGGACGAAACGAACAATAAATGAAATCACCACTACCGAGTTGGCTCGACATGTTGACTATTCCATTTTCATGGATTTACGGCGGTGTTGTGCGAATTCGTAATTTGCATTACGACAAACCAAAAAATGTGAAGCGAGTGTCGCTTCCAGTTATTGCCGTTGGTAACGTGACCGTTGGTGGAACAGGCAAGTCACCGTTGGTCCGGTGGATTGTTCGTCGATTGCGTGAGCATGGACATAACCCCGCAATAGTTATGCGTGGATACAAGGCGGTAAATCCAGCGCTTGCGGACGAAGCGGTCGAGTACAAAGAAAAATTTGGCGAAATCGATGTTGTTGTGGGCGGAGATCGCTACGAACATATTATGAAGTATCTCGAATCGGGAGGCAAAGCAGACTGTTTTGTGATGGACGATGGATTTCAACACCGGAAATTGCATCGTGACCTCGACATTGTCGTGTTAGATTTTTTACGCGACACTTTTTTGCAACGCATGCTCCCTGCTGGCTGGTTACGCGAGCCCCTATCTGGTTTGCAACGCGCGGACGCTGTGGTTGTAAGTCATGTGCAACGTGCAGAGCCAGCGTTCGCTAAAGAAGTAAAAGAAATTTCCGGCAAGGAGCCGGTCGCTTGGGCAGAGCATCACTGGACAGGGTTTCAAGTGCACAACGCCATGGGTTCAAGCGAAGAATCGCTGAATTGGTTAACAGGAAAATCGGTCGCGATTCGTTTGGGCATTGGGTATCCGGGGCCAGTCATCGAAGCCTTGGTTCGACTTGGTGTAAAGATTTCGAAGCAACTTTCTGCGGGAGACCACCAACCTTTTTCAAAGACGGAGATTGCTACGCTTGTTGCGACATCAAAAAATGTAGATGCAATTGTGATGACATTGAAGGACTGGGTAAAGGCGCGGGATAGAATAGATATGGCATCGATGCACTGCCCAGTCGTTGTGCCAGACTTAGTGCTCGACATTGTTGAAGGCGCCGAAGCATTAGAAGCACAACTCCTGTCGGTTTTTTAGATAGGATAGATAGAACACGTACAAAGTATGCGTAGATAAAGGAAATGGTTTGAATAGTATGCAAAAAGAATATGCTTCAAGAAGAGCGAAAGTATTAAAACATCTTAAGGGGAGTGCAGGCCTTGTCTTTGCAGGTGATGCGGATGGGCACCTTGAAAGTACGTGGCGGCCGCACGCCCACTTTGAATATTTAACTGGTATCACGAATGAATCTGGCGCGGTGCTGTTGCTTGACCCAACGAACAAAGTGGCGTCGAGGCGCGAGATTTTATTGCTTCTTTCGCGTGATCCAGAGAAAGAACACTGGGATGGCTTGCGCCAATCAATTGGAAGTGCATTGCGAAAAGAAACTGGTTTTGGAACTATTATGCGAACACCATCGCTTCCTATGCTTTTGAAAGATGTTGCTTCGAGGGTGAAACAATTTGCAACGTTGATGCCGACTTCTGGCGTTGGTGAAGAAATTTCAAAAGACTTGGCGATGTGGAACGAGGTTTGTTCGCGTACGCCTGAGTGTGAAATTATTGATGGCTCGAATTGTATTCCCTCTCTTCGAAGTGTAAAGTCCCAAGCAGAAATATATACAATTCAGGAAGCAGTTGACATGACTGCGGTTGGTTTTGCAAATGCGATGCGACTTGTTGCTCCGGGCGTGAATGAATATAAGGTGCAAGCAACGCTTGAGCATGGGTATGCAATGGCAGGAGGGCGCGGTTCGGCATTCCCTCCAATTGTTGGTGGTGGGTTGAACAGTACAGTGTTGCATTATAAAGAAAATGACCAAGACCTTGTCGATGGTGATTTAGTGTGTATCGATTCTGGTGCATTTCACGCGGGTTATGGTGCGGATATTTCAAGAACAGTGCCAGTGTCGGGCAAGTTTTCAAAGCGGCAAAAAGAAATATATGAAATAGTGCTTCATGCGGAAGAGGCAGCAATTCGTTCGGTTAAGCCGGGTGTGACGCTTTCGGAACTCGACGCTGTTGCTCGGAAAATAATTACGAAGGCGGGATTTGGCGATTATTTTATTCATTCAATCGGGCACCATCTTGGGCTGGAAACGCACGACACTTGTGGGCCGGTTTCGCCCTTGAAAAAAGGTGCTGTCATTACAATTGAGCCCGGTATTTATCTGCCAGACGAAGCAATTGGCATTCGGATTGAAGACGATATTGCGGTGACCCCAAAAGGGTACAAAAACTTGTCAAAAGCCATTCCGAAAACTGTCTCTGCAATAGAACAAGCGATGCGAGGTTGAATTGATGTTGGATTTTTCTGAAGAGGCAAAAATAGCAGAAACTGCTTGGTCTTTTTTACGCTCTAATACGACGGCAACGCTGAAATTTGGTGAACATGTAAACGACCTTTCTTACGTTATTTTGCCTACCGGCGAGTTAATTATTCCAGTTATGATTGCTATGTTGCAACCATGCGACACCGTCATGTTTATTCCAGAGTACAACGAAGATTGTATGGAGTTGCATGTTTCTTTGCGTCAATTTACGCCCACTGGCGAACAAGGCATTTTTGCAGATCGGTGGAATGTGTACCACGGCAAATCGCCCGATGTGCAGTGGGCACTTGTTGATATTGATGCGGCTCGTTTTCACGAAATGTTTATTGACGGTGAATATCTGTGCAGAAAAAATCCAATTGCAGAAATAGAAATATCAGTTTGCAAAGAACTTAACTTGAACCAGCGCGATGCTGTTCGGTCCACGTGCCTCGCTAGGACAAACGTTACTGTGGCGGACCCAGTTGTTGTCGGCGTTGATCCACTTGGCGTCGACATCCGAGCTCCATTTGGCATTGTGCGTATTCCAGCAATTGCTCCGTTTGCTTCTGCAGACGACGTGTTTTCATTTTTCTCCTAAAGAAAAAATTAGCCAATCTCCCAATGATCTACCGCTTTCCTTTTTTCAAAGTGACTGTCACTTTGAAAAATTAAAAGTGTTTAGGTTTTGTGCCAGAGGGCTTGTTGGGCCACCGCTTGAAGGCGGAACATTTCGTCACCAGTGACGATGGCGCAGCCCAATTTTTGGGCTTGTTGGATGAACGGGGTTTCTTTGGGTTTGTAAACCGTCTCGATAATGGTCATTGACGGGGCAAGCAACAATGAAGGCAAGAGCGCATCAAGCGGATTGCCGTTCTCGTCGTTTCCGCCCTCCATGCCAACGGGGGTGCAGTTGATAATTGTGTCAATAGAATCTATTTCCGCATTTGCAACAGAGCAGTTCAGCGCACGAGCGAGTTCCTTCGATTGTTCTGGTTTTCTAGTTGCAACAAAAACTTCTGCGCCAATGTTATTCATAGCTACGACCGCAGCGCGCGCGACTCCGCCACCGCCGAGAACAACAACGCGTTTTGCATTTGGCGCAAGTTGCTCAAGCGCTTGAATGTCGGTGTTGTTTCCAATGCGTTTGCGATCGCAAACAGACAGCGTGTTTGTTGCGCCAGATGCCTTGCAGTTATCATCTGCAACGTCAAGCAACTTACGCATGTTTTCTTTATGCGGAATTGTTACGCTTGCACCAAAAAAATCAAGATGCGGAGCGTCGCATAATTCAAGCACCGTTGCCTTAAAGTGTTCCCAACCCCTAGGAATTGGCAAGGGGAGATAGACCGCATTTGTCCCAGCAACTTCAAATGCTCCATTGTGAAATGCAGGGCTTGCAGAATACGCAACATTGTTGCCAATGACTCCGTAGACTTTTGTCCCTTCGTTAATTTCATCGAAGCGATAAAGTGCGCGCAACTCATTTGTTGTTGGCTGCCCTGGGGCAGTGTTTTCTTGTCCTTCAACTGAGGCGTATACAGCAAATCCGCCAAATTTTGGTGCAAGAACTCGACTCATTAGACCGTATTCACCCATGCACAGGGCAATCATTGGTTGTTGGCGAGTTTGAAGTAAAAAAAATGCTTCGAGGTTGTCACGCAATGACCGTGCTCGCCAGACCATCTTGACAATTGAAACACCTGCAACGGATTGCATGTCGCTTGCGCGTTTAAGTAAGTCTTTTGGCCTGCTGTGTATGTCGTGCCACGAAAGAATAAAATCAGTGTGCTCGCTCGTAAGTGCATCGAGCAAGAGCGGATGACGCGAAAGAATTTCGTGTTCTATGTCGAGGTATCTCGGTGGGTTTTCGCAGTCGAGTGCAACGCGATACATCGCAATTCGTTCTTCTTCTTCGCCTTCAAACATACCGCCTTCGGCAACGCTTCTGCATGTAACAACAGTTGGCAAGGGAGAGGCTTTGAGTAAATCTGGCAATCGGTCCGCGACTTCTTTAGTTGTCATCCCATCGATGCGGATCTCAAGCAGGTCAGCACCATCGAGTTGCTCTGGCACTCTGGCATGCACAGAAGCGATAATTAACGTCATGAAGGTGTTATCGCTTTTGCTTTTCCTACGAATGCATCGTGGGATGCTCGGACAACTTCCATTGTTACGCCCCCGAATGCATCAAGAAAGGCAGAGGCAATTTCAAACCCAACAGCATTTTCCATGACGACGCTCGCCGCGGGAAGTGCGCACACATCAGAGCGTTCATAGTCGCTTCTTGCATGCTCACCAGTTTGCAAATCGACACTGTCCATACCTTGCAACAATGTTGCAATTGGTTTCATGGTTCCGCGCACAACGATGGGCATACCGTTGCTCATACCGCCTTCGATGCCGCCGGCGTGATTAGTTGGTCGTGTAAAACCGAAGTGGCAAGCGTCGCGATTGTTTTTGTCAAACACAATTGGGTCATGTACTTTTGAACCGAAACGCCTGCCGCACTCGGCGCCAAGCCCAATCTCGACCGACTTAAATGCTTGGATGCCGACAACTGCGCCGGCAAGTTTGGAATCTAATTTTTCATTCCACTGCACGCATGACCCAAGCCCTGGTGGGCAACCGAACACATGTGTTTCACATAAG
>CAWLAZ010000008.1:0-18997 GCA_963854955.1 Phycisphaerae bacterium
CAAGCCAATTTGCATACTCCATAGGGGGCCGAGGAAGGAATGGCCCACCAAAACATGGACTGAAGTTTGGAACAGGTTCAGTAATACCCGCTTCAGTTCCTGCTAGTTTCGAGGTGTACCCATTTATAAAGTAATACATTGCTTGTTCTGAAGTTAACTTACTTACAGGTGGAAGCACACCAAAGGCATCCGCTGTTAAAAAGATTACATTTTTCGGGTGCCCACAAACGCTTGGGACGATTGCGTCAGGAACAAAATCAACTGGATACACAACTCTTGTGTTTTCTGTTTTCGAACCATCATCGTAATCCGGCATACGTGTGGTTTCATCGAGCACAATGTTTTCGAGCACTGCGCCAAATTTAATCGCATCCCAAATTTGCGGCTCGCCTTCTTTCGAAAGTTTAATGCACTTCGCGTAACAACCACCTTCAAAGTTAAACACGCCATCAGCACTCCAACCATGTTCGTCATCGCCGACAAGAGGACGGTTTGGATCAGCGGAGAGTGTTGTTTTACCTGTTCCGCTTAAGCCAAAAAAGAGCGCTACGTTTGTTGGGTCGTCTTTATCAACATTTGCGGAGCAATGCATTGGGAATACATCTACTTCTGTCATATCAAAATTCATTGCATAGAAAATGGATTTTTTGTTTTCGCCTGCGTACTGGGTACCGCAAATAATGACTTTCTTTTGCTCCAACGATTGAATAATACAAACGCCACTATTCAATCCATAATTTTCATAGTCTTCGATCACGAGGCTGCATGCGTTGATGACTGTCCAATCTGGATCAAAGTTTTCGGGGTTAGCGCCACCGATAAACATTTTCGAAACAAACAAACTGTGCCATGCTTCTTCTGTAACAAAAGAAACATTCATCCGATATCGCTCGTCCGCACCTGCAAAACCATCGAAGCGAAAAAGTTCCTCTTTCTTACCAAGGTACTCAGTTGCAAGTGCTTCAATCTTTGCGAAGTTTTCTGGAGAGATGGGCTTATTTACATTGTTCCAATCAACTGCGTCATGAATGGCCGGCGTGTCTTCGACAAATTTATCGTTAGGCGAGCGGCCTGTTCGTTCGCCGGTATCACAGCACAGTGCGCCGTTTGCAGCGAGCACACCTTCGCCCCGAGCGAGTGATGCCTCGACGAGCTTTGCTGTCGAGAGATTTGAGTGGATTTTGACACCGGGAAAATCTAGACTTTTAGTTGCAGTTTTCATGGTATTTCTCTTGTGAAAGGGAGCGTTTGCGGGTTTTACTGAAACCGCTAATTCTACCTCACCGTCGACAATATTTCTACTTTTTAACTAGCCCAAAATCAATCTAAAATAGGTGGTATATTGACCAAATGGGTCGTTGCGGATATCCTACGCAATCCCCTATGGCGACCGTAGCTCAGTTGGTAGAGCACCGGGTTGTGATCCTGGATGTCGCGGGTTCAAGCCCCGTCGGTCGCCCTTTTTTTACCCTGTTAAGATTGCTATGTAAAGCATTATTCGCCGTAAAGAGCAATCCTGCTTTATTCGGTGAACTAACTGGGTCCAACGAACTATGTTGGCCCATTGTAAAAATACACCCCAATCTCGAAAAAGCATAAACAATCTCAGAAGTTACAATCCATCGAATGCAATTTCACGCAATACAACACGATGTGATTCAAGGCGATCATAAAGCCACACGAGCGCGCATTGAATCCCTCCTTGAAAAAACATCTCCTGCAGAAGGCGATTTTATTGTCCTCCAAGAAATGACGGATACAGGTTGGTCTTTAGAACTAGATTCCATTTCAAATAACGGTACGCTGGAGTGGGCCTGTTCGCTCGCAAAACAGTTTGGTGTTTGGATGCAAGCGGGCTGGGTTGACTACACAGGTACTCGGGGAAGCAATTGTGCCTCCATCTGTTCGCCAGAAGGTGAAGAAAAAGCCAGATACACAAAAATATTTACCTGCAATCCCCTTGATGAAAACAAATATTTTGCCGCTGGAAATGAACTCGTTATTCTTCACATTGGTGAGATGGCCATCTGCCCACTCATTTGTTACGACCTCCGATTCCCCGAAATCTGGCGACTGGCATCGCTTGAAGGTGTCGATGTTTTCACCGAATCATCAAGTTGGCCCCTAAAAAGAATTTACCATTGGGATGCGCTCATTAAAGCCCGAGCTATTGAAAATCAAGCTTTTGTTGTTGGATGCAATCGTTCAGGCAATGACACCATCGCAGAATGGGGTGGGTCTTCTCGCATACTTTCCCCTCTTGGTGAAATTCTCGCAGAAGCACCCGAAACAGGAAACCTTGTAATCTCTGCCAATATCGAATATGAAAAAGCTCGCCAATGGCGTCATTCTTTCCCTGCAATGGATGATATTCGTAAAGAATTACTCGGAAACATCAAGGTTACGCATATCTACGCTTGATTCAAGGGGCTATGTCGGGTACGCTTCCATTCCAATTACGGCGAAATAGCTCAGTTGGTAGAGCACTGCACTGAAAATGCAGGTGTCCCCGGTTCAAGTCCGGGTTTCGCCATTAGAATGACATTATGGAAAAAACCGTAGAAGCAATCATTCTTGTTACATGTCCTGATCAACGTGGAATAGTCGCGCGACTTGCTTCGGCTCTTCACGAAACTAGCGGGAATATTTTAGATGCAGCCCAATACACATCTGATTCAACCAATACTTTTTTGCAACGAATACATGTCTCGTGGGAAGATAAAAAAGTTTCCCATGCATCCGTTCAACGTGCACTGAATCCACTCATCGAAGAACTGCAACTCGATGTGCACATTCGTTTTGGGAATACCCCGCATAAAGTTGCGGTGTTCGTTTCAGAAGAAGACCACTGCTTGCATGACCTACTCCTTCTTCGTAGAGACCGCGCACTGCGCTGCGACATTGCACTTATCATTTCTAATCACCCTGATTTATCCTCTATCGCAGAACAACACGGCATTCCATTTCATCATATCCCTGTCAATAAATCTTGTGACAACGATACTGAACAACGACAAATCAAATTGCTTGAAGAACACGACATCAACCTTATCGTCCTAGCGCGTTACATGCGTATCTTGAGCGCAGAGTTCACCCAGCGTTACGCAGGAAAAATTATAAATATTCATCACTCGTTTCTCCCTGCTTTTGCCGGCGGAAAACCGTACCACCAAGCGCACGCAAAAGGTGTGAAGCTCATTGGCGCTACGGCACACTACGCAACGGCTGAGTTAGATGAAGGACCAATTATTGAACAGAGCGTCATCCGCATTTCGCACAAAGATGAAGTTACAGACATGGTTCGTAAAGGCCGAGACAACGAGCGCACGGTGCTTGCTCGAGCTGTTCGATGGCATCTTGAAGACCGTATCATTATCCACGAAAATCGTGCAATTGTTTTTGAGTGATGCCTATGAGACTTCTTGAATGAGTATGTCATGTGCACCCTGCAAGTCCCTAAATAGCCAGAAGCAGCATGTTGTTTCTTTTTCTCGTAAAACAGCGACAGTGTTTTTCGCGGCTAGTACAACAAAATCACTTTACCGAAAATCACGTACGGTGAAAACCGCACCTGAGAATGTCAGAGAAAGAACGGGTTAATAATCCTTTAGCCGGCTGCGCGCATTCGGTCAATACGCATTTTGTACATCATCTGTTTCAATGTATCCGTTGATGCGTCCATCCCACCAAGTGGGTAATGTTCGTTTAATGCTGAAGAAAGTCGTGCCTCCGTTGTCATCATGAAATACGCAGGACGGCTAAGCACTCTTGTTGCAAACTTTAACGCGCGTTGCAAGTGTTGTTGCGTCGTCGCAAGCACCAACGTTTCGCCTTCAAGATTCAACGGTAGACAACGGAATTGCCACGCTTGCCTTGCTGTAACGAGTTCCTTTGCTTCACCGCGAGGCATAAAAGTTATTGGATCAATCGTCGGTGCGTTGCATGCATATTGATACGACCACGCTTCTTCAATTGCTTCAAGAGAAATACCGCAAAGTGTTTCTGCAATATCACCGAACGGTCTTCCTGTCTTTCGTTGCTGTTCTAAAATTGAACGAACATCTTGTTCTGTGAGCAATCCCTGCTCGACGAGCACTTCTCCAAGAAGGAGTGTGCGACTATTTTTCCATGCGTTTTCTTGTTCCATGGATAAAACATCGACCCCCTCTCATGGCAACTCAATGAAGGTTCGTCGGTTCACCAATCCATTGGGTAAAGTCGTGCCGTCTGTACCGTCTATTTGCGTTATGGGGCGCTAAACAGGGAAATCGGGGTCACTTGATAAGGTTTTCAGGATTCAAACCAAGCAGTTCCTCTTTCACAAATACCCCATCTTTACGGACAACTTCGCCGTCAAAGGTAATAATGCCGCCACCGTACTCGGGGCGTTGAATCAGAACGAGGTCCCAGTGTACATCTGATTTATTTCCATTGCATGCATCTTCGTACGAATTGCCCGGCGTAAAGTGAAGCGATCCGGAGATTTTCTCATCGAACAAAATATCTTTCATCGCTTCCTTTATATAAGGATTGAATCCGATAGCGAATTCACCAATAAACCGCGCGCCCTCATCTGCATTAAATATGTCTTCCAAGAATTCCCCGCCTTGGTCAGCGGTGCATCCAACAATCTTTCCGTCCTTAAACTCGAGACGGATATTTTCAAAGGAATGCCCACGGTAAATTGAAGGCGTGTTGTAATGAATAACACCGTTAACTGAATCCTTTACGGGGGCAGTAAAGACTTCCCCGTCTGGTATGTTCACCATTCCGCAACATGGAATTGCGGGAATATCTTTGATTGAAAATGTAAGGTCGGTATCGCCAGGCCCTTGAATGTGTACTTTGTCCGTTGCGTTCATAACTTCAACAAGTTTTTCCGCGGCACTTGCCATCAAACTGTAATCAAGCGTGCACACATCAAAGTAAAAATCTTCGAATGCTGAAGTGTTCATCCCAGCAAGTTGCGCCATGCCAGGTGTTGGCCAACGAAGCACACACCAGCGTGTGTGATTTAACCGTCGCTTCATGTGCACGGGTTGCCCGTAAATTTTCCCCCATGCTTGCTGACGTTCCGCGTCAAGCCCGCTCATTTCACTTACGTTATGTGAGCCACGCATACCAAGGTACGCATCCATTCGTTTCATACGTTCAAGGTCATATTCGGACCAAATTTCATATTGGTTATCTTCTGCCTCGTCATGCAAAGCACGCATAATTTGCGCATCACGAATAGAAACATGCGGGTGCCCACCAGCTTTTGCCGTTGCACGAACCAGTGCAACAATCATTTCAGATGGCATGTCAAACGCTTCAATAAGAAGATGTTCTCCTTTTTGAATACACGTCGAATAATTTATAAGTAGGTCTGCGAGTTTTGTGTAGCGTGGATCGGCCATTGATTCTGTTCCTTTATTTTGAAGAACATGGCATTGTACCAAAGTCAACACTCTGTTGAAAATATCTCATTGGCAAGCGTAACCACATCTTCTGGCAAATCACAGCACTCTCGAATCCACATCTTCCCTTGGTACACACCAGACATGGGCGCAAGCCAAAACCAACCAGCCATGTGCGATTCCGCCATGTGCGTCGTGTCCCAAAATCCATCGTCACTGCGACCATGCGCAACGCGCGCGCCCTTTTTAGGTTTTTCGTCCCACCGTTCAACATGCGAACCAAGCAACGCACTTTCCATGTCGTTTGCGCCCTGCACCGTGGGTGTGCACACGAGTATTAAATTGGCCTCTTTAGGCATAAACTGTTTCTGTGCTCTTTTTAGAAGCCGAACAATTTGCGGGGATTCATCGACAAATCCCGTTGGCAAACCAATCACCAACAACACACGTCTTTCGTCGTTGGGTGCCATAATTTTTACGCCACCAATTTCTACTCCCTGCGTGTCTCGCACAACATATTCGTCGCCTAGCCGCGCTGTTTCAATAAAAGCCGCTGCCGACGTGACGTATTCCTGCATTAACTTGTCATCTAAAACTTCATTCCAACGAACTTTAACTACCCATGGTTTTTCGATGCATTCAAGAATCCGCAATCGCGAAGAAATTTTTAATCGCTTGTGTGTCGGGCGTCTGCCGCTGAGGCGTTTAACGTGCACGAACAACTTGACACCATTCCGCTCTAGCAACAAGTCACACGTTTTCCCCGATGGAGTTGGCACTTCCACTTGAAGGGAACAACCTTGCTTACGTGCTTGCAATGCGACCTGCGCCTCTGCATACGAATCTAAAAAGCCGCGACGTTTTTTTCTTGCTTGTAAACGGTGGTATAACGGTTCAAGTTCGGGGTCCCCTTGCCACGAGCGAATCATCCCGACAATTTCTGGGTTTAGTCCGTGTGAAAAAGTATCCAGTCCGAATTCGCTTGGTGTCAAAAGTCTCTCCAGTACATTACGTACAGTTTACCTCTCTAATCGGTGCGGTGGAAGGTGGCAACAATCTCCATTTTTGGGAGGAGCTATCCAAAGCGACTCTATTGCATCAACGGCAGGCATAGCATCGATCGTCACATCGCGTTCACGCGATAGAATTTGCTCAATTTGGTTTCTACCCAGTCGAACTGTATACAACGCCCTGTTGTCTTCCCATGCTCGTTCCACTATTTCAGTTCGTTTTTCAAGAAAGTCAATCGCTTTGCTCGCCTGAATGGGCAATGAAATGAGTACCTCCCGTACTGGCCCGATGACGGCTTGTCGTACTTCCTCAGCAAGAATCTCGACGCCCTCGCTTGTCACGGATGAAATTTGAATTGCATCTGGGCAACGAGAAACCCAAACTAAACGGTCTGCGGGATCTATAAGTCGGTCAATTTTGTTTAACACCAACAAACGAGGTTGGTGTTCTGCACCAATATCTTTCAATGTTTTTTCCACGGTATCAAGTTGCGACATTGCAGAAGGATCTGACGCATCAAGCAGTATCAAAAGTAACTGGCAATGCACGGTTTCCTCAAGTGTCGAACGAAAACTCGCAACAAGATGATGCGGCAACCGTCGAATAAACCCAACGGTGTCAGAAAGCATCACGCCCATTCCGCCGCCTAATTCCCAACGATCAATTCGCGTAGAAAGCGTAGCAAACAATTGGTCGTGCGCCCACGCTCCACCAGACGTTAATACATTGAACAATGTTGATTTACCTGCATTCGTATAGCCAACCAAACCAACAGTGAAGTGGTCGTTGTTTCTTTTTTTTACTTCACGAACAGACCGTTGTTGTATTTCTTCCACTTCTCGACGAAGTTGTCTCAGGCGACGTTGCACCAAGCGGCGATCGATTTCAATTTGCTGTTCGCCGGGTCCACGCGTTCCAATGCCCACTGGTGCGCCGCCGGTCACTTGGCCAAGGTGGTCCCACATCGCACGCAATCGTGGATAGGTATATTGAAGTTGCGCAATTTCAACTTGCAACTTTGATTCTGCTGTTGAGGCACGGCTTGAAAAAATATCGAGAATCAATTCACTTCTATCGATAATTTTTTTCTCGGTCGCTTCCTCTAAATTTTGAATTTGTGAAGGAGACATATCATGATCAAAAATAATAATGGTTGCGTCAACTGAATCGGCTAAGTCTTTGAGCTCAGCAACTTTTCCTTTGCCCACAAATGTTCTGCCGTTAGGGAGACGTCGCTTTTGCGTAATGTGCCCAACAACGACCCCGCCGGCTGATTCTGTCAACGCACCGAGCTCGGCAAATCGATCATCAATAGGTATACGCTCACCCCGCAGGGTCAGCGCGACCAATATTGCCCTTTCGGCAACAACATTCAAATCTTCTCTTTGTTCGTATCCCATATTACTCGCGTGCTTCTTTCACACATGGTATTGTAGTGTGAGAAAGAAACGCGTAACAGACACTTTTAAATTTTCCATGTTTAGGGGATAGGATTTCGAGCATGCCACAAAAATATCGGCTCATGCCACTATTGCTACTGCTACTCACAACGCTTGCGATTGTGCAGTTTTCCATTGCAATCACAAGTTCATCGCCAAGTTATGAGTGGTTTGATCCACTTATCGATGTACGCGGCGTGCTTGTCGACCGGCATGTGAATCCCCCAGACGAAGAAGCTATGCAGCAAGAAGCCATTAGGGCAATGATTGAATCACTTGACGATCCATACGCCCTTTTCGTTCCAGATGACAAAGAAGAAGCATTTGTTAAAGATCTTGAGGGCGATTACGCTGGAATTGGCGCGCAAGTCCGCATGATCGATAGCGAACTCAACATTATCTCCCCCATGGAAAATTCCCCTGCGCTCAAGGCAGGTATAAAAGCTGGCGATGTTGTTGAACGCATTGACGGAGAACCAGCAACCGATGCCACCATCGACAAATTAATTGAGCGACTCACTGGGCCTGTTGGAACCGATGTCGTCGTCCGTGTTCGCCACAAAGATGCCAGCAAGGAAGACATCACTATTACGCGAGGGCACATTAAATCGCAAAGCATTGCGGGCCTCGTGCGTAGAAACCAAACATGGACATGGTGTCTTGACGACGAGAACGGCATTGCGTACGTTCGAATTATACAATTCAATGACACAACACCCCTTGAACTTATTAATGCACTTAAAACAGCAGAGCAACAAAATCGCATCGAGGGGCTCGTCATCGACCTTCGCGAGAATCCTGGTGGGTCACTTTCTGCCGCCATTCATATTGCTGACATGTTCCTTGAAAGCGGCACCATCGTAACCGTCACTAGCAGAGCCAATCCAATCCGTTCTTGGGATGCAGACCCACAACAAGTCCTGCAGGATGTGCCAATCATTGTACTCGTCAACGGTAATTCCGCTTCTGCTTCTGAAATTGTATCAGGCAGTTTACAAGCGAACAATCGCGTTGCCATTCTTGGCACAAGAACGTACGGCAAGGGGTCCGTTCAAGAAGTCCTTGAACTAACGACAGGAGGCATGTTGAAATTTACAACTGGACGGTACGATCTTGCAAACGGAAGAACCATCGATAAGAAACTTTCAAAAGACAGCGGGCTTTGGGGCGTTGACCCTACGGAAGGACTGGTCATTCTTGAAACAAGAAAAGAAGCGACTCTGCGTGTTAAAAGTCGTGAGCCATACACAATAATCACAGACCATGAGCCCGATACATTTATCTGCGGCGACCTTGATTGGATTGAAAGCACGCTCAATGACCACCAACTCGCGCAATCGCTGATTGCACTTCGAGCAAAACTTGAGACGGGTGCATGGCCAACGCTCTCCGAAGATGACCCCGTAGTTGCTGGCATTAGCGATGCCGTGACCGAGCTCGCTAAAGAACGAATTGAAATTTTGAAGGAACTTGTAAAAGTGAGCGATCAACTTACTGCATTACAAACGGAACTTGATGATGAAGATGTATCGCTCATTCCTGTAGACACAAACCTCAAAAATGCTGTCGTTACGTTAACCGATGAAAACGGCAATTCCATTGGCTCTTGGCGAGTCACTAACGGAAACATTGAAGCAGCACTTGACTCGCTTCGTCTCGAATCAACGACTGCAACTGAAGAAGTCATGCAAGAAGAGTAGATATATTTTCGGGGGAGAAAATTTAGGGGGGAGAAAAACAAATGACCCTCATTTTAGGTATAGAATCAAGTTGCGATGAAACCGCTGCATCCATTGTTCGAAACGGCAATGAAGTGCTGTCAAACATAGTTGCCTCGCAAGATGATTTACATGTGGCTTTTGGCGGCGTTGTGCCCGAGATTGCAAGCCGTGCACATCTTGAACGAATTCTCCCTGTTATAACGCAAACCCTCGAAAAAGCGGATGTACCGCTAGATGCACTCGATGCCATCGCCGTTGGCAACCGACCTGGCTTGATCGGTTCTTTGCTTGTCGGTGTTGCTTCTGCAAAAACGCTTGCATGGATGCTCGACAAACCACTTATTTCTGTCGACCATGTTCTCGCACACCTGTGGGCGCCAAATCTGAATGATGCACATGATGTCAATGATTTGAATGATGTACATGATGCAACCATTTCTTATCCTGCACTCGGCCTCGTTGTTTCTGGGGGACACACGTCCCTCCTGCTGTTACAAGATGCAAACACGGCAATCTGCCTTGGCAAAACAATCGACGACGCTGCAGGAGAAGCATTCGACAAGGCCTCTTCTATTCTTGGTCTTGGTTGGCCAGGTGGAGCGCGTATTGATACCGCCGCATCAAAAGGCAATCCAATTCACCAACTACCCCGACCTAAAACAAAAGGCACCAGGCCTGACTTTTCATTTAGTGGTTTAAAAACTGCGCTGCTGTATGGCGTCAGAGGAAATCCCACTCGCAAAGATGGCCAGACTGTCTTCCCGCGCGATGCCTCTTCGCTTTCGGAGCAAGATGTTTTTGATTGGGCTTCTTCTTTTCAAGAAGCCGCGGTGGATTCGATCATGAACGGTGTACGACACGCACTTGGTGATAATCAAGTACGATGTATAATCGCAGGTGGTGGCGTTCTCGCCAACACACTTCTGCGAAAACAACTTGTAGCAACGGCTGAAGGTTGCAACATTCCAATACACCTTCCTGACTTCAACTATTGTGTCGACAACGCCGCGATGATTGCAGGGCTGGGATACCACTTGTACGAGAGTGGTCATCGTGACCAACTCGACATTACAGCTTCACCCAAAGGTATTGCTTCTTAAAAGAATTCATGAAAACACACAAAAACAAAAAGCCAGCTCGAACAAAAGACCTCCTCCCACCACTTTCTGCATTTGAGCCAACTGGGCACCGCATAATTGAAGGCGAGCACCCTGCGATGCTTGATGATGAAACTCTGTTAAAACATGTCATATTTGACTTTGGAAGAGCAAGTGGACCCGGCGGGCAACATCGCAACCGTAAAGCAACCGCATGCACGGCTACACACTTGCCAACGGATATAAGTGGCGAAGCATCTGAACGAAGAAAGCAAAGTGAGAATCGTAAAATGTCCATCAGTCGATTGCGCAGAACGCTTGCCATTCGATTGCGAAGAACAATAACGCTTGACACGTTCGAAGCAACTGCTTTATGGGAAGAACGTCGAAACGGAGACCAGATCAGCATCAATCCAAAACATCGTGATTACCCGTGCATTCTTGCCGAAGCACTTGACCTCGTATTAGCAACCGATTTTGATATGCAGGCGTCTGCAAAAAAACTACAAATCAGTGCAACGCAACTTCTAAAAGTAGTCACTCACGACAACGCTGCAATAACTTGGCTAAATGAACAACGGAAGGAACGCGGTCTTTCCGCATTACGACCATGAGCAACACCACTACTTCTTGCGCTGTAGACGCGCATATCGATGCACTTCTTCATGAAATCATTGCAGTACGGCACGACTTACATGCTCATCCTGAACTTGGATACAAAGAAACTCGGACTAGCAAGGTTATACAAGATTTCCTTGGCAAAAATGAAATTCAACACAAGGGGGGGCTTGCAAAAGGCACAGGCGTACTTGCGTATATACAAGGCGAAGGCGAAAAATCTATAGGCCTTCGCGCAGATATGGATGCTCTGCCGATCTTTGAAGAGAACACCTTTGACTGGAAGTCTGTGCACGAAGGTTGCATGCATGCTTGTGGCCATGATGGACACACCGCGATTTTACTTGGCACGGCAAAGGTGCTTTCGTTGATTGCAAAGGAACAAACACTACCAAACCCCGTAACATTTGTTTTTCAACCAGCCGAAGAAGGTGGCGCAGGCGGTGAGCAGATGGTGCTTGATGGTTGTCTGAATGGAACAGTTCTAGGCACCGAAGTCGGCATGATGTTCGGGTTGCATGGCTGGCCACAACTTCCACTGAACAACGTGGCAACTAAAGTAGGCCCAATGCTTGCAGCAGACATTGGTGTTTCAGTCACTATTCGTGGCGTAGGTGGCCACGCCGCATTCCCCTACCTTTGCAAAGACCCAATAGTGTGCGCGGCAAATGTCGTCACTTCTTTGCAACAACTTGTTTCTCGAAACACCGACCCTCTTGATTCGCTTGTTGTTTCAATTACACAATTCCACAGCGGTACTGCGCACAATATTATTCCAGAAGAAGTAAAACTCGTGGGCACTATGCGGTACCTGAAAAAAGAAACCGGCATCATGGCGAAAGAGCGCTTTCGCGAAATCGTCATGTCCGTTTCAACTGCATATGGCTGCACCGCTGAGATAACACTCCGCGATGGATACCCAGTAACATGCAATGACCCTCTTGCCGTTTCTACATTTTTTACGATTGCACAAAACACAATTTCGCAAGACCGAATTCTACCCTTTGAAAATCCTGTAATGGGCGGAGAAGACTTTTCTTATTACTGCCAAGAAGTCCCCTCTTGTTTCTTCGCCCTTGGTTTACTCCCAGAAGGCGTTGACCAAATACCCGCGTTGCATCAACCAAAGTTTGACTTTAACGATGAAGCAATCCGAACGGGCATACAAATGTTTTGCGCGCTTGCGTTAAATACTGAATTAACTTGACGCTTGCGTCATGTGGAAATCAATCATCACGTCGTAGTGAATAAAATCAATGAGCAAAAACTTCTTAACTAGTTCAGGATCAAATTGCGAACCGGAACAAGCCGTGATTTCATGAAGCACTTCGCTCCGGTCAAGTTTTTTACGATAGGCACGCGAAGAGCACATCGCATCAAAAGCATCAGCAATACCAAGTATTCTTCCAAACAACGGCGTGTCGGTTCCCGATGTGCCGTCGGGGTATCCTCGCCCGTCCCATCGTTCGTGATGCGACCGTACGCCCGGAAGCACTGGGTGTAATTGCGGCACATCCAGAAGTATTTTCTCACCGATGACAGGGTGTGCACGTATTTGTTCGAACTCATCATCAGTAAGTTTTCCCGGCTTACGTAAGATTGATTCTGGAATTCCGATTTTACCTATGTCGTGCACCAACCCACAAATATGCACTTGCTCGATTGTAATATGGTCGAGTTCTAACTTCTTCGCTACTTCTTTTGATAACCAAGCAACGCGCTCAGAATGACCGCATGTATACGTGTCTTTTGCATCGATTGCAGACACCAAGGCTGCAACAGTACCAAGTAAAAAACCGTGCCGTTCTTCCGCATGCCGGCGTTCGATGTCGAGGCGTTTCAAATTTGCAATTGCAAGCGATGCAATTTCTGCAAGCGCTTCACAAAATTCGCAATCGTCTACCACCGATTGTCCGCGCACTGGCCCATTGCGGTTGTCCAGATAAATGCAACCAACAACGGCACTCCCAAGTTTTAGAGGAATGCAGACTGCTTCTTCAATGGAATATTGCATGATAGATTGCGCTTGATCGTCGACCATTTCTGCTTTTTGGTACCGCACCGATTTGCCTTCAAGCGCGGCGTCCAAAAGTGAACGGCTTAGGTTTGGTGTTCCCTCAAGTGCAATCATTCCCTGCGCACTAAGTATTTTTACTCGTCCGCCAGAACGCGGTTGCACAATTGCTACATTTCCAAATGCCGTCCCTTCGCTTGCTGCAACGGCAAGTACCGATGCAATTTTTTCTTCAGTTTTCGCAGCGTGAATATTTTTGCTGCATTTAAGCAGTGCAGTTAAACGTTCTTGTGCAAGACCTGTTCCGTCAGCACTTCTTTCAAGATGTAAAATTGAAGTGCCACTAATTGTGCTGGCATCATCAAAGGACTCAAGGTACCTATGTTCATCACCAGTATCGACAACTTCAAAGGTGAAGGGCTCGATTGTTATTAAATCTCCAATGCGTAAACGAACTCCGTGGTCATGTTTAATTTTTATACCGTTGAGAAATGTGCCGTGCCGTGACGCTTTATCCTTGAGTTTCCAAATAACTCCGTCCTCGGCTTTGCTTTTGATGAGTTCTGCATGATGCCTCGAAACAGTTTTACCAGAAGCAAGCACAAGGTCATTTTCTTTACCTCGGCCTATTTTGAGTGGGCCTTCCCCGCTTAGAGGTAATGAAAGCACATCTGGGCCGTGCAATGTTTCTATAACAATTTTGGGTTCTGTCGCCATCTATATATAGAGTACGCCAGAACCCAGTCATGCAATACGCCCAATCGTTAAATATATGACTTGGAGAAGTTTATTCGGAAACAATGCTCTCTAGGTATTTAGTTTCTAAGTTGGTTGCTCCTCAAGCAAGAGTTTGGTACGATGTGTCGTTCACAATTAACACCGTTACAACCACTGCATCGTGAATTGCTGGCCGCATTCACACAATGATGTCGGTGGAAGGCAGGAGATCTAAAATGGCCAAAAAAATTGAAAAGCAATTCAAGGTGCTCGCACCCGGTGGACAAGCCACCCCAGCACCCCCTCTTGGACCGGCACTCGGCGCAAATGGCGTCAATCCTGGTCAATTTATCCAGTTGTTTAATGATAAAACGCGTGAACTCAACGGCAAAATTGTCGGTTGTATCATCACCGTTTACTCAGATCGCTCGTTCGAGATTGAAATTAAATCTTCACCAGCTGCTGTGCTCCTTCTAGCTGCCGCTGGCATCGAAAAAGGTTCAGGCGTCCCCCACCTCGAAAAAGTGGGTTCAGTGACCAAAGAACAAGTAAAAGCGATTGCAGAAGAAAAAATGGAAGACCTCAATGCAGCTTGCATCGAGTCCGCCATGCGAATTATTGAAGGTACCGCCCGATCCATGGGCGTGACCGTGGAGGATGCATAAACCAATGGCAAAGTTAACAAGAGTACAAAAAGCGAGTCTAGAAATCGCTTCAAAAGGCAAGCAACCACACAGCATCATCAATGCCATAAAGCTCCTTAAAACGTATCCAAAGCGTAAATTCGACCAAACAATCGAAGTAGTCATGCATTTAGCGATAGATCCCCGGCAAGCTGACCAGCAACTTCGCGGTTCTGTTTCCATGCCAAAAGGCGTCGGTAAATCCGCACGAGTCGCTTGTTTCTGCGCTTCTGACAAAGTAGAGGCCGCAATTGCCGCCGGCGCTGTCGAAGCTGGATCAGAAGATCTTGTCAAAAAGATAGAAGGTGGCTGGCTTGATTTCGACGTCGCCGTCGCAAGCCCAGACATGATGCGATTTGTCGGCAAATTAGGCCGTCAATTGGGTCCAAAAGGCCTTATGCCTTCACCAAAAGCTGGAACAGTAACACCAGATATCGAAACTGCTGTTGCAGAATTCACTGCTGGTAAAGTTGAATACCGAAACGATGACGCTGGAAATATCCACTGCATAGTCGGTAAAATGAGTTTTTCTGATGAAGACCTTATTGAAAACCTCAGTTTCTTCTTAAATATGATCATAAAAGCCCGCCCAGCGGCTGTAAAAGGCGAATTTGTTAAAAATTGCGCCATTTGTGCCACTATGACCCCTAGCGTAAAGATTGCAATTTAACCTGCTGTCAATAAAGGAATTACACAATGAGTAAACCTATCAAAAATATGATCGTAGACGAATATAAACGTCGGTTTGAGGGCGTTGGCAGTGCACTAATCATCGATATTCGCGGTATCGAAGCAAACGACAACAACAACCTTCGTATCGATTTACATGGAAAAGATATCCACATTACCGTTTTGAAGAACAGCCTTGCAAAGACTGCTTTTTCAGGTACAGAGCTTGAATCACTTAGCACGACCCTTTCTGGTCCGTCGGCACTTGTCTTCGGTAGCGATTCAGTCGTAAACGTTGCTCGTGAGCTCGTTGACTGGGCAAAGAAAATCAAGACTCTTGATCTTAAAGCCGCTATCCTTGATGGCGAACTTTTTGAAGGTACTGCTGGCGTAAAACGCCTGAGCGAATATCCAACAAAAGACGAAGCGCAAGCAAAAGTCGTCCAATTGGTGCTCACTCCTGCTGGCAATTTGGTCAAAGCAGCAACAAGCCCAGGCAGCAATTTACTGGGAATTATCAAAGAAATCACAACTCGTTTGGAAGAAGGACAAACAATCGAAAAGATTGCCTAACCAGCGGAAACAAACATCGCGTTTGGGACTGGCCCGTTTGGGTTAAAAGTCGCACAGGGCGGCTCCTCTCCCGCGCATGACACTAGTTATATGAAAAGGACATTATTACTATGAGCGAAGAAACAACAACAACAAAAGAATTTGATGCAGCAATCAGCAAAATTGGCGATGACATCGCTGGTTTGACATTGACTCAAGCAGTCGATCTAGCTGATTACATGAAAGATACCTACGGTATCGAGCCAGCAGCAGGCGGCGCAGTCATGATGGCTGGACCAGCAGGCGACGGCGGCGGTGATGAAGAACAAACAGAATTCGATGTTATCCTCGAATCTATCGGCGATAAGAAAATCGCAGTTATCAAAGCAGTTCGTGAAATTACAGGCCTCGGTCTCAAGGAAGCAAAAGGAGTGGTTGACGATGCCCCTAAAGCTGTCAAAGAGAAAGTTTCTGAAGAAGAAGCAAACGAAGTCAAAGGCAAGCTTGAAGAAGCTGGCGCAAGCGTTACTATCAAATAACTCACTGCTACACAAAGACTTAAAAACGATCACTGGCTTGCCAGTGGTCGTTTTTTTATACCCACTAAGCTCCTGAATGGCGTTCCACATCGTATGTCTGCTTAGATTAACGGAATCAGAACCTGCACACCAAACACGATAGAAAGTGTGTGTGCATGCATGCGTGTTTTTTTACAGAAAAACATAATCAGAGCTCCCAACGCCCCAATGCCTCAGTTAAAAAAAAATTTAATAAAAACCTCAAGTTTTGGCCCCTAAACCTTGCCGAAAAACCGTGTTTCGGGTAATCTACGTGGCTCGGCAGCGGCGGTCGCGGCACTTGGAAGCACACACGAAAACATACTTTAAGACAGGCAAACTGCACTTTAATGCAGTGACGACCAGTTGTGAGGTTACTATATGGCTACGAAAACGATCCGCAATTATTCAAAACGCGGCGATGCAATTCCTGTACCACCCCTTACTCAAGTTCAAGGCGAAGCCTATGAACGACTCATCCAACTTAAAATTGATCCGCTTAAACGCGATGCTATTGGTATTGAAGGTCTTCTTCAAGAAGTTTTTCCAATTGAAGCATACGACGGTTCCATGCGAGTTGAATACTTGTACTACAAATTAGAAGAGCCAAGGTATACCGTTGACGAATGTAAAGAACTGCGACTTACATACGGAAGGCCATTCAAAGTAGCAGTTCGTTTTGTTCGCGATGGTATAGCAGAAGTTCTTGAAGAAGAAATTTACATTGGCGAAATTCCAATCATCATCGGTGGCGGTGAATTTATTATCAACGGTTCTGAACGTTGCATAGTGAACCAACTCCACCGCTCCCCTGGTGTCGACTTCTCTATTCAAGACGACACCGGCGATCGCCAACTCCACAAAGCAAGGATTATTCCTGAACGCGGTTCATGGATTGAAATTGAAGTCACCAAGAAAGATGTCTTGGCGATGAAGATTGACCAGTCTGCAAAAATTGCAGCAACAACATTCCTTCGTGCACTTGATGAAGAATTCAGTTCAACTGAAAAAATCCTCAACAAGTTTTACGATGTGAAGGTAATGTCTGTTAACAAGATTAAACCAGAGTATTACTCTGCAGAAGTGATCATGGATTCTGAAACTGGTGAAGAACTCTGCAAAGTTGGCGCACAAATCGGTGATGCCTACGATGCGATTTTAGCTTCGCCTATAAAGAAAATTTCAGTTATTGCAGACCCTGCTGACCCAATCATTCTTAATACACTCGCTATTGAAAAACTCGACTTCCTTGCGGATGCCACAGAGCACGAAGCAGCATTACTTAAAATTTACGGCAAACTTCGACCAGGCAACCCGCCGCAAGTTGAGAAAGCACGTTCATTATTCGCCGATAAATTCTTCGACGATAAACGATACCGCCTTGGTAAAGTCGGTCGCTTCCGTATCAACCGTAAATTTGACATGGATGTTCAGGAAGACATCATGCATCTTCGGCCAGAAGATTTCATCGCTGTTGTTGAATACATGCTTGACCTTCGCGCCCGTAAAGACGGGGCACACATCGACGACATTGACCACTTGGGCAACCGTCGCCTCCGTACACTTGATGAACTTGCCGTTGAAGAAATGCGCAAAGGATTCCTCAAGCTTCGCCGAACTGTCCAAGAACGCATGAGCGTTAAAGACATGGACGAACTGAACAAAGTTGCAGACCTTGTAAACTCAAAAGCTGTCAGTTCTGCGATAGATTTCTTCTTTGGTCGCAGCGAACTTTCACAAGTAGTTGATCAAACGAACCCACTTTCAATGCTCGTTCACGAACGTCGATTATCTGCGTTAGGGCCTGGCGGTTTGAACCGAAAACGCGCTGGCTTTGAAGTTCGCGATGTTCACATTTCTCACTATGGCCGCATCTGCCCAATTGAAACACCAGAGGGTACGAACATCGGCCTCATTGCTTCGCTTGGTATTTATGCGCAAATAGATGAATATGGTTTTATTCAAACTCCATACCGCCCTGTTGAACGGAAGAAAGCAAAAGACGAAATCCTCTATCTTCGTGCAGACGAAGAAATGAATACCGTGCTTGCGCCGACTGAAGTCCTCAACGATAAGGACAATATTGAAGGCATACACGTCATTGCTCGCAAAAGCGGCGATTTGACACAAGTGGCCCCGAGCGAAGTGAAATACGTTGATATTTCACCCAAGCAACTTGTCGGCATTTCCGCATCACTCATTCCGTTCCTTGAACATGATGATGCGAACCGTGCGTTGATGGGCTCAAACATGCAACGCCAAGCTGTTCCATTGATTATTCCTGACCCACCAATCGTGGCAACAGGCATGGAACAAATCGTAGGCGAATACTCCGGCATGCTTGTCAAAGCAAAAAATGCTGGCACAGTTACCTACGTTGACTCGCGCCGCATCTTGATTGATAACGCAGATGAATATATTCTCAAAACGTTCCGTCGACTCAATGAAAAGACGTGCCAAAGCCAAAAACCAATTGTCAAAATTGGCGACAAAGTAACAGCAGGTCAAATTATTGCCGAC
>CAWLAZ010000009.1:0-18435 GCA_963854955.1 Phycisphaerae bacterium
ATTTTGCTCGCCTCAAAAGTTACTGATAATGGTGACGGCACTTTTGATTACGACTATGCAATTCATAACTTAAATTGTCATAGAAGTATTGGAAGTATTGAAATACCAACTGGTAGTGCTGCAATCTCAAATGTTGGATTTAAAGATATTAACTACAACAGTGGTGAAATATATGATAGTACTGATTGGTCGAGTGCAGTTTTATCTGGTTCAGTCAATTGGAATACAGTCACCTATGAAGAAAATCCAAACGGTAACGCACTTCGCTGGGGCACAATGTACAACTATAGTTTTACAGCTTCTGCATCTCCTGTAGTAGGTAATATTCAACTTGGTTTATTCAAGCCAGGTGGTCCAGATTATTTTTCAATGTCAACAAGTATTCCAGGTGGAGCACCTGTTGATCCATGCGATTTGCCTCTTGGCAGTTGTCCAGAAGATGTTGATGGCGATTCAATGGTTGCAGTGGGTGATATTTTGGCAATTGTTGGTAACTTTGGTGATTGCGGTGATGGTACCTATAGACCAGTTGGCGATGTTGACGGTGACTGCTGTGTTTCAGTTTCTGACTTACTTGCAGTAGTCGGTGCTTGGGGTAATGACTGCACACCAGTGGGTGCTTGTTGCTTATCTGGTGGCGGATGTTCTGATGGAATGACAGAAACAGCATGCTTAGCTGCAGAAGGCGACTATGCAGGAGATGATTCGACTTGTGAAACCACCAATTGCCCTCAACCTGGGGCTTGCTGTTTTGACGATGGTTCATGCGCCTCTGTGATGAGTGGTGACTGTTCAGAACTTGGCGGTGGTTTTCAAGGCGAAGGCAGTGATTGCGCTTCTGCGAATTGCCCAGTTGCAGGTGCTGGAGACGAATGCTCCTCGGCACTTATTGCGCTCAATGGTGCAAATGAATTCGAAACAAATACGGCTACTCCAAGTGAAGGTTCACCAGACGAGTCGCAATGCGAAGGCACATACCTTGACTGGGATAACAGTGCTGACATTTGGTTCTTGTATGTTCCAAGTGCATCAGGCATCGTTCAGTTCACAACGTGTGACTCAAACAGTTACGATACTTCCATGGTGCTGTACGAGGGCTCTTGTGACAACCAAGTCGCATGCAATGGTGACGGTGATGGCGGTAATGATTGCCAATCGTACTATTCAGCGATTGATTACGATGTAAATGCTGGTGACTCGTACTACATTCGTATTGGTGGATGGCAAGGTGCAACTGGTTCTGGTACGCTCACTATTGAGTGATTGATTCCTTAATATATGTTATTACTACAACGGCAGGCACTTTGTGCCTGCCGTTGTTCATATATACCTAAGACTGAAGTATGCATATGAAGCACAATTCTAACAACAAAGTTTATGTGGTTAGGCATGAAGAATACTATGCATGAATCAATTGCCTGTTGTTTGATTAGTACGTGTACAGTTAAAGTGCGTCTAGAAATAGGCGCCCTTTTTTTATTGCCGTGTGTAGTGCACAGAGATTACAAGGGTGTCTTTTGCTAAGGTAAGTTGATGCAATTCAAACACAAAATGGTCATCGTCAATGATGCTGAATCGATACATCACGGGAATGTCATGTTGATCGTTTAGCCACTCATCCATCGTTCCCCAGAGTGTGAGTACTTTTTTAGAACGGCTCAATAAGCCCTCGGCGTGCCGAATTGAAGTGCCAAGGTCATCAAGGAAGGACGCGACAAACTTATGTTTGTAATTATCATATCCAATAGTAAGCCGACCTTCGAGCGGAACGCCTCCGATGCTCCCTTTGTGTATGCCATCAAGGAATCGGTTGGCAAAAATCATCCCGTACGTTGCATTGCCTGTTGTTGGCTCCATGCCCAAATACGACGAAGAAGTACGCCAATTGCCGGCAAGCTGTTTAAGGAATGCATGATTTTGGTTTGGGGTTGCAAGTTCCTTGCCAAGTTTTTCCATTCGGGCGAGTGTTTCGCCAGGAACTTCGTTCTGTTGCATAGCGAAGGAATAAAAGGATAAAGAAGCGAGGATGACGATGGGAAGAATGCGTTTTACGTACATGATTGAGTCCTTAATTGTGTGTGTACGTATGGTACAATCCCGCCCATGAAATATACTCTCTTGATCATTTGTCTTTTTTGCGTTGCCCTCGCTTCATGCGAAAAACCAACACCTGTTGCAGAGGTTGGTGTTGACCAAGCAAAGCCCGTTACCGTAGTTGATCAGCAGGCATCAACGCCAAAAACAGCGTCTCCGACTGTTTCAAGAGGAGCTGATATCTCACTTGAGTGGGACGAACGTGATTTTGGAACAATTTGGGACTTTGAATCGGTCACAACAACATTTCCGTTTACGAATACTGGCTCGAAAACACTCGTGCTTAGTCGCTTGCAAGCTGGCTGCGGTTGCACAAAGCCTGTTGCAGATAAAACTATTTTGCAACCTGGCGAAAGCGGAACTATCACCGTCACATTTGATCCAAAAGGAAAAGAAAACAAACAAGATAAAAAAGTGACAATCTTTTCAAACTCTGCTAAAAATCCTGAGAAAGCATTTTGGATTCGATCTGTCGTTAAAACATTCGTAACCGTTCCAGATAAATTTTTAAAGTTAGGCGAAATGACACTTGGTGAACCGCACGCAGTGGAGTTTGATTTCTTTCCTGTTGATCCAGAATTCAAAATTACGACCATGACTGGAACGGGAAAACACGGGCAATTTGTATCTGGTGAAGAAGTAGAAGTTGCAGTTGGTGCGCCAAGGCGAATACGAATCAATGTGAGTCCGAGGATGCCTTGGGGTGCGTTCCATAGTCAGCTTAGTGTGACAGGCGTTGGCAAAACACCAGAAGGTAAAACAATTAACCATACCTTTACCGTGTTTGCAAACGGCAAGACATTCGGCAACATTGTTGCGGATAAACATATTATTAGTGTAGGTTCACTCCAGCCTGGCGGAACGTACCACAAACGAATCACCATACGAAGCAAAGATGGCGCTCCTTTCAAAGTGGTGAACACCGCAGTGTTACAACCAACCGTGACAGGTATCAACGCTACTGCTGTTCATAACATCGATGGATCGTACGATATCATTGTTTCAGGCAAACTTCCTACGACACATACTGGCACAATAAATGCTGAAGTTATGGTGCAAACAGACGTGCCTGGCGAAGAAGTCTTAAAGTTTCGTGTTGCAGGTGTGGTACCAAAAAGGTAATTATGAGCAAAAAATGGGATGTTCGTTTTTTAGAACTCGCGGACTCTATTGCTACTTGGAGCAAGGATCCATCAAGGGGTGTTGGCGCTGTCATCGTGTCGCCTTTGCGGCAAGTCGTTGCAACGGGGTATAACGGGTTGCCTCGCGGAGTTGAAGACAATCCTAAACGACTTGAACGTCCTGCAAAATATGATTTAATTGTGCATGCAGAAATGAATGCCATCATACAGTGTGCAAGGAACGGTATTTCTCCGGTGGGCGCGACTATTTATTCTTCCTTTAGTCCATGCATACATTGCACACTTTCAATCGTCCAAGCGGGCATTACACGCGTGGTTACTCGATCACGGGCAACAGGCGATGCGCATTGGAATTCTTCGATTGAGAAATCTATCGCAATGTTTGACGAAGTTGGTATTGAATATTCAGTATTGGATGAACTTGCATGAGAGTGTTGGTCGCCCTACTGCTTTGCGTAAGTTGTTGCGCTTGTACGAAAAAGACAAACGTCAGCCCTTCTTATTTGCATTCCGGTGATGTGTTTAAGAAGATGCACCTCCCTACACCTAATGCCATTCGTACGGCAAGTGGGATGCCGGGTGAAGCATACTGGCAACAACAAGCGGACCACGACATAACGGTTCGCCTTGATGTTGCATCAAACATTTTAACTGGCTCTGAGTCAATCAAATATTACAACAATTCGCCGGATACGCTGTCGTTTATCTGGCTTCAGCTTGAGCAAAATGTCCACCGAGAGGATAGTATTCGTTCTAAAGAAGGCCGGTCAACGGGCGAAGATTCGTTCGAAGGAATACACATTACGACTCTCGAAGTGGACGACGTGCCTGCAGATTGGCACGACTATGCAACGGTGGCTAAAGTTTTGTTACGCCATCCGCTTGAACCAAATGACACGTGCGTTCTTCAAATTGATTGGTCGTTTTCCATGCCGGTCAAATCTGGACTTCGAATGGGGTACGACGATGCCTACGAAGACGGCCCAGTTTGGGAACTTGCCCAGTGGTTTCCCGCACCGTGCGTATACGACGATGTGTACGGTTGGAATACATTGCCGTACATTGGTCGAGGCGAGTTTTACACAAACTTTGGTGATTATAAAGTAGCAATCACCGTTCCAAAAAATCATAGTGTGTTTGCTTCGGGTGCGTTAACTAATGCAAGTGAGGTGCTGTCGTTAGAAGAACATACGCGTTTAAAAACAGCACGGCAGTCAGACGCCACGATTGAAATTCGTTCCAAAGAGACACTGCCACAGGATGTCGAAGGCGAACAAACGTGGCATTTTGAAGGCAAACAAATCCGCACTTTCGCATGGGCTTCTAGCGCGAGTTTTATTTGGGAAGCTTCCAGCGTCGAAATACCGACGCTTGACGGATCAACAAAACGTGTGCTTTGCCAAGTGGGGTATCCGAAAGAAGCAAGCGAAGTTTGGGACGAGGCAGTCGAATATCTGCAACATGCAGTTCGGTATTACAGTGAAACACTCTACCCCTACCCTTGGCCACAAATGTCTATGACTCGCGGCAAGGAAGGCGGCATGGAGTATCCGATGCTTGTGTTTTGTCGCGGGAGTTCCCATCAAAGTTTGTTTAATGTCACGGATCACGAAGTTGGACACAACTGGTTTCCCATGCTTGTGAATACAGATGAGCGGCGACATGCATGGATGGATGAAGGGTTCAATACGTTCGTGAATTATTATTCACTTGAGGCGTTTTACGGCGATCGTGAACATAAGCCAGATATATCAAAATACATCGCTTCGAAATTTATGCATGATTTGAAAGCCATCAATACACCTGCAGATTTGTTGAAGTCACGTGGTCATTTAAGTTATAGAAAGCCCGGGTACGGGTTGCGATTTTTGCGTGAAGAAATTATTGGAGAAGAACGCTTCGATGAAGCATGGAAAGAATATATACATCAGTGGGCATTCAAATCCCCTCGCCCTGCTGATTTTTACCGAATAATGGAGAACGCATCAGGTATGGATTTACAGTGGTTCTTTCGTGGTTTTTTTGAAGAGTCCTTGCAACTTGACCAAGCAATAACGGAAGTAAAACAGACAGAGCACGGCGTGAAAATAACATTCCGTAGCCTTGGTGATTGGGTGTGCCCTGTAAAAGTGCGTATTACTTGCGAGGATGAATCTGTGCATACCTACACATTGCCCGTAACGATTTGGGCTTGGTCTACTAAGCATGCCCAAACGTTTGACTTAGAATCAGCGGTTGTGCTTGTTGAAATTGACGCAGATAGAGCATATCCGGATATTAAACTTTCTAATAATGAATGGAGTTTAGAATAGCACTATGGCAAAAAACAAGAAAAAGAAAAAAGGCGGCGGGTATAAACTGCCAGTTCAATCTCCACAAGACATCGTAGATTCGATTGTGCTTGTTGCTGAAAAGATACTCGCAACCGATTCGCCCGGGCCACTCTGGGGAGAGTTACACAAAGCATTTTTAAAGTCAGAAGTAGATACTACTGTTGCAGCAAAAATTATTATGCACAAAGACAGAGAAGAACTGCAGCAAGTTGTTACTCAGTTACAACAAGGTTCAGAAGTAGCACTTTCTGTAAGAGAAACTATGGTTATCCCCGAACTTGATCATGAATCACAGATTGAAGCGATGCGTTGTTTTCGTAAACGCGTAAAATTTATGATTCTTGATCGAGAATCAAAACTCGGCGTTGGTCCACTGACTAGCGGTAAAGATAGATCCGTTGATTCAATGATGGCGCCCCATGATCATCCAATGGGGGTCTGGCTTGCACTTGCCAAAGACGGTCAACTTATCGATGACGGCGGTGGATTCTTCCACGTTCCAAAGTAGCCAGTTAAATGATCCCTCGGATAATTAAAATGCAATTTCTACGTTTTGAATGAGTATGCGGAATATACTGCACCGGTAATGGGCAGCAGAATGATACGAATACCATGGTGCATAGGATTAGTATTTCTTGTTTCTTGCGAAGAACTGACAGATAAACGCATCGACTCATTTGCATCCATGGGGACTGTTGTGCACGTGCAGGATGGCACGAATATTGAAATTGTCAAAGAGATTTTCGAACATATCGATAGTGAGTTAAGTGAGTGGAGGCCGAACTCATCGCTTTCAGAAATAAATATGAATGCAGGTAAGTCGGGAGTTAACTGTTCCGAAACAGTCGTGTCTGCAATTCGAAAAGCGCTCTACATCGCGCATTTGACCGATGGTGCATTCGATCCAACATGGGCTTGTATGTGGCACCTTTGGGATTTTGAGTTAAAGCGTGCACCTTCAATAAAGGAAGTAGTTAGTTTATTGCCGCTTGTTCAATGGAAGAAAGTTTCGGTTACAAATACGACTATTTTTCTTGAGGATGAAGGCATGCTTCTTGGCCTTGGCGCTATGGCTAAAGGCATCGCATTAAATCAAACTCGTGATGCGTTACTTGCAAACGGAGTGGAAGATTTCTTGCTTCGTGTTGGTGGGCAAGTCCTTGTGCAAGGTAGCGAACGTACAATTGGAATTCGAAATCCTGAAGGACTTGCGTATGATATAATCGGTGTAGTCACTTTGCAAAATAGATGCATATCAACAAGCGGCGATTATGAAAAATACTTCTTTATCGATGGTGTTCGCTTCCACCACATCATTGATCCAGCCACAGGATTTCCAACAACAGGATTGAAAAGTGTTTCTGTTATAGCTGAAGATGCTGCAATTGCAGATGCTCTTTCTACTGCACTTATGGTGATGGGTGTGCACGCTGGGCTTGCACTCATTGAAGAACTAGATGGAATTGAAGTTTTATTTATAGATGATTTGATGGCATTGCATCAAAGCACGGGTTTTCATTTGGACAGTCACCCTTCTGGCAGTTGGCAGAACAAGTAAAGTCCGAATACGTTGATTGAGCTGCTTATAAGTTATTTTATTTAATTTATACCTATTATCTTGAATCAAGCTGTTATTTCTGTAAGAATAGATTTAATGGAAAAAACATTAAAACTAGCGTGTGTCATATGTCTATCAACAAGTTCGTTTGCGACAACTTGGACTGTGGATACAAACGGCAAAGCCGATTTCACAAAAATTCAGCTTGCTATTGAAGCAGCAGAAAATGGCGACACCATACAAGTAAACGGCGGTATCTATTTTGAAACAATTGATTTTCTTGGAAAAGAGATAAGCGTGATTGGAGCTGGACCTGAATCAACAACGATCAGTGCTTTAAAATCACACGGGTCGGTCGTTACATTTAACTCCGGCGAAACGAACAAGTCGCAATTGATGCACTTTACGATTACTGGAGGCACTGGCTCGCTTTTTACAGATCCGATTTTTGGTGATGTCACCGGCGGCGGCGCTATTTTTTGCCAGAGCGCTAGCCCTTCTATTAGTGACTGCGTGCTGGAACACAATAAAGCTTGGGGAGGTGGCGGCATTTTTATTTACCTTGCTGAGCCAGTTATAACTTCTTGTTCGATTCGCTACAACGAAGCAGATGGGCACGGTGGAGGTTTGTACGCGCTCGATAATGCTAAAGCGGCATTCGTCGATACCACTTTTGAAAGTAATATCGCAAATTGGGGGGGCGGCGCAACATGCACGGAACATAGCGATACCACCTTTGAAAGTTGCATATTCACAACTAATACGACGTACAATGTTGGTGGAGGAATCTATATTCGTTCACGCAGTAACCCCGTGCTCACGCAATGTTCGTTTATTAATAACATTCAGATAAACAATCCCTACGGCTCTGGCGGTGGTGCTTGTGTCTATGGCGGAGGTGACACTGGCGGGCAAAGTTACCCTGTTTTTATGCAATGTCTGTTTAGCGGAAACTCTGTAAATGGTGATGGCGGCGGCTTAGCGGCTGCGTATCGGTCACACCCTATATTGACGAATTGTACCTTCTCGCAAAACCATGCAGGTCGAAGTGGCGGCGGATTCGCCTGTGTTGGAGATGCTGCTTACCAGTATCCAAGCAATGCGATAGTCACAAATTGTGCGTTTACGAATAACAGCGCATCTGACGAGGGCGGTGGTATTTTTGTTCGCAGTAGCGAGCCAACCCTAGACACAATTTCAGTTATGGATAACAACGCTAATCTTACAGGAGGCGGTATTCATTTCTTTGAATCGCCGTTTGCGTCAATGACTGATTCAATTATTTGCAACAACGCCCCTACTTCAATTCAAGGGTCGTATGCAGATGGTGGCGGCAATTCAATTTCAGATGAATGCATCCTTTGTGAAGGGGATATAAATACGGATGGCGCCGTTGATGTTACAGACCTTCTAGCGATTGTTGGCAATTGGGGAGATTGCTCAGATTGCAACGAAGACATTGATGGAAATGGATCTGTTGATGTTACGGACCTACTTACTGTTGTTGGCAACTGGGGTCAATGTGAATAATGAGCAGCATTTCAAGTAACCAAGTCTTCATCTCTACACAATAGGATCAGCAGGATCAGCCAAATGAGGCAGCAAAAAACAGGAATGTATAAAAGGATGGCTTTTTGCCATCCTTTTTAAGTGATCCATACTGGGCTCGAACCAGTGACCTCTTGCATGTCATGCAAGCGCGCTAGCCAACTGCGCCAATGGACCTAATCTACATAGGATACCAGTATTTAATTACCCGAGGGGTAATTAAATTGAATAGTCAAATGGCTTCTACACCAATTGCCAGTGCAACTATGCCTGCAGCAAGACCAATAAACATGAGGAAGGTAAGGGCTTCTAGCACGAGTGCGATGAGGAAGGATTTTTTTACGTCACCTATTTCCTTTGCTATTAGATAGGTGAGTACGCAGAGGGCAAAAAATGGACCAGCAAGTTGAAAGAATGTTGAAGCCCCTAATACATCGGGAGCAAATCGCTAAAAACAAAATGTAAAAATGAAGAAATGAAGCAGATTCGGAATGCCTCACGGTATTCATTTCGTTGCCCAACGACAATTTTAAAAGCGGTTTGAAGTAAGAGTCCAAGTATTGCAGATCAAATGAGAATGACTACTGCAATAAGTAAAAAGTGAATGAATGGCCTTGGTTATTCTTTTTCAATAACCACCGCTGTGCCGTAACACAACACTTCTGTTGCAGAATCTTTTAAATCTGAAGAGTCGTAGCGAAAACCGACGACAGCGTTTGCGCCAACTTGTTCTGCGTGTTGAAGCAGATGTTGGTAAGCATCCTCTCGAGTTTGTTCGCACATTTCGGTGTACGCACCAATTTTACCGCCGACGATATTTTTTAATCCACCAAGAAAGCCTTGCACAATGGTTGGTGATCGTACAACGATGCCGCGTACGACTCCCTTGTATTCTTTGATGATGTGCCCGTCGAAGTCAAATGTGGTTGTAACTGGTATGTCCATACAAAAAGTATACAAAAGTTTGGACAGTAATTTAATTACCCGGGGGGTAAATTAGGCAACTTTTGTAAAATATTTAAGTGGTGGTACTTTACAAAGTTGTAGAATGTCCTGTACGGCTTCAGAACCCACGATATAGATATTGATATCTACTTCGATTGCTCTTCGTAGCAAAGCAACTATGCATGCGGCTAATTTAGTGTCCGCTTCGTTGACAGCAGTTAAATTTAACCAAATTGCTTTGGGGAAAGTATTCATTGTGTCGATCGCCAACTGCCAAAAATCGCGCACCGCTTCGATAGTTCGAAGATCTCCACCCATAAGGATGGCAATGTCGTCTTGTTGGGTATTATTTAAACGAAAAGAAATAGGGGATTCTGGATGGGCTCCGCCCAACGTAGAAAATGCAATCAATGTACGACCTCCAAGTGCGTTGTTTCGGTTTTCAAGATAACCGCTAGGTCCGAGAATCTTTTCAAATTGCACAAAAAAGAGTCTATTTTATTAAGCGCTTATAAAAGGGTGTTTATGAATAAATTTTGAATGATAGGGAAAAATAAACTCCCCAATCCGACCTCCTGCTATCCTTACACTCTATGGCACATGAAATGACTATTCGAGAATTCCAAGCACTGATACGGAAACGATACTTTGAAACAGACTCAGAGCGTGGAATTGCCAAAACATTCCTTTGGCTTTCAGAGGAATTTGGCGAATTAGCTCACGCATTAGGCAAATATGAACGCGGAGATGCCGACATGGCTAATTTGCGTGAAGAATTTGCAGATGTATTTGCTTGGATGACCACCCTAGCGAATATCACTGACATTGATTTAACCGATGCAGTGCATGAAAAGTACATCCAAGACGGCGGACCTCAGGGTACAAAATGAGCAAAATAGACAGAATTTTCAAATCAGGGCACAAAGCGATTATGCCTTTTATAGTTGCGGGAAGCCCAAGCATTGAAGCAACCGAAGCAACGATTATTGCCCTTGATGCCGCAGGTGCTGATATTATCGAAATCGGTATCCCGTTCAGCGACCCCATTGCTGACGGGCCAGTGATCGCCGCAGCGATGCACCGTGCCCTTGAATCAGGAGTCACTCCATCTCATTCAATGGGAGCAGTTTCCAACGTGCGTAATCAAGTACAAGCTGGTCTTATCGCGATGGTAAGCCACTCAATTGTTCGAAAAAGTGGCGGCACTGGGTTCATCAACCTCCTTGCAGAAGCGGGATTCGACGGTGTCATTGTTCCTGATATAGACACGCAAGAGGCAGTATCAATTTCTGCTTATTGCGCAACAATCGATTTCTCGTTTTCGATGCTCATTGCTCCAACAACACCTTTGGCACGCATTGAAACATTAGCCTCACTTTCTTCCGGATTCTTGTATGTTTTAGCACGTACTGGACTCACGGGCGAGCAGTCAGATACACCGGATGTTTCTGCAAGAATTGAAGAAATCAGATCAGTGACATCGCTCCCACTCGCAGTTGGATTTGGCATTTCAACCGCTGAGCATGTTGCAGCCGTCCACCAATCTGCAGATGCTGCAATAGTTGGCTCTGCGCTCGTTCGACGGATGGAAGTCTCTGAAGATCCAGCTACGGCTGCAGGTAATTTTGTCAAGGAAATTACGACTAAAGACCTTGATTGAATTGCCACTTCATTAGATACTAGACACAACTTGGCAGGAGGCCCTACTGATGGAAGATTTAAGAATGTCGAACGCGATGGATGTGCAAACCAACGATTATTGTGACTCATTTGGTTGCCGTACGTTTACAGGCGATGTGATGCTTCGCTACTTACAGCACGATGTACACGCGTCCTTGCTTGAAACTATTACGAACAACAAGCCACTCGACCCAGCCATCGCCAACAGTGTTGCTGATTCGATGAAAGAATGGGCAATCGACAACGGATGCACGCATTTTACACACTGGTTTCAGCCCTTAACAGGTGCAACAGCGGAGAAACACGACAGTTTTCTCGAGCCATCTGACAATGGCGCGATTGCGGTCTTCTCTGGCGACATGCTTATTCGCGGTGAGCCGGACGCCTCAAGTTTTCCTTCTGGCGGAATCCGTGACACATGGGAGGCACGCGGGTATACGGCATGGGACGCAACGAGCCCAGCCTTTATTATGCCAAATAAAGAAGGCGGTACACTTTGCATTCCCACAGCATTTGTCTCGTGGACTGGTGAAGCACTGGATAAAAAAACACCGCTTCTTCGATCGATCGATGTTATTAATGAACAAGCAATGCGAATCCTTCGTCTCTTTGGAAAAGACACCGATGTGCGCCGCGTCATCACGACCCTTGGGCTTGAGCAGGAATATTTCTTAGTGGACGAAGCGTTCGTTGCCAATCGTCTAGACTTACTCCTTTGCGGAAGAACACTTATCGGTGCTGCACCGCCAAAGGGACATCAACTTGATGACCATTATTTCGGGAAAATTCCTGAACGTGTACTCGCGTTTATGGACGACGCTGAAACGCAACTTTATGAACTAGGCATTCCCGTAAAAACTCGACACAACGAAGTTGCGCCTGGCCAATATGAGATTGCGCCATCGTATGAAAACGCAAACGTTGCATCAGACCATCAAATGTTATTGATGGAAGTTATGAAGACTACCGCAGAAACGCATGGGTTCGCTTGTTTACTGCATGAAAAACCATTCGCAGGCGTGAACGGTTCAGGTAAACACAACAACTGGTCAATCGCAACGGATACCGGTAAAAACCTACTTAGCCCTGGGAAATCCCCGCAAGACAATCCGCAATTCTTAACTTTCTTGTGCGCAGTTATCCGCGCCCTTGACATGCACGCAGACTTACTTCGAGCGTCAGTTGCTTCGGCAGCGAATGACCATCGCCTTGGCGCGAACGAAGCGCCTCCTGCGATTATTTCGATTTCCCTTGGCGTAATGCTCAGTGATATTTTAGATCAAATTGAATCAAACGAATCACGTTCTGCACTTTCAGGTAGAAAACTTGATCTTGGACCTGAGGCAATGGTTGACATTGACCTTGATTCTGGCGATCGAAACCGAACAAGCCCATTTGCATTTACTGGAAACAAATTCGAATTCCGCGCTGTCGGGTCAACTTCAACCATTGCATGGCCGAACACAATACTCAACACGATTATTGCTGAATCACTTGATTACATTGCTACAAATCTAGAAGCGACGCTCGCGGGAAGCACTTCAGTAGAACAGCGAGATACCGCTGTTCGATCGCTGTTGAAAGATATTTTGAAGGAGCATCGTAAAGTTGTTTTTGATGGGGATAATTACGCACAAGCATGGCATGATGAAGCTGCAGTTCGTGGGTTACCGAATCTTGCGACAGCTCCCGATGCATTTCCTGCGCTTGTGACCGAAAAGGCATTGAATTTATTTTCGAACTACAACGTGCTATCCAACCGTGAATTGCGCGCACGCAAAGAAGTGTTAGTTGAAACGTACGTGACAAAGGTCTCTATCGAGGCGAGAACATTGCAACAGATGCTCTCAAACCAAGTATTGCCTGCTGGCCTTCGGTACCAAGGCGAGCTGGCTGATATTGTTGCTTCATCGAATGCAATTTCCGTGGATTGCAGTCGTACGGCTGGTCGTCTTTCAGAGCTCGGGTCACTTACAGAATCTTTACAAGTTTCAATGGAAGCGATTGGTTTGGCGCTTGGTCAATCACTCGACACCCAGCTCCTACATGCAGAATTCATTCGGGACACACTCTTGCCAGAAATGGAGACTGCTCGCACGATTGCAGACACTTTAGAAACATTAATTCCAGATGATTTATGGCCTTTGCCGTCGTACACTGAAATGTTGTTTGTTAGATAAATAGCAAATCAGCACGATTTCCGCTATAATATGGTGCTCGAAAGAAGGTTATCACTTATGACTACAGCAACTACACACCCATACGAAATAACAGTTGAAATCGCTGGTCCTGCACGTAAACGCGTGAATATCACCGTTCCAAAGGAAGCTGTAGCATCCAAATTGCAAGAATCAATGGGTATGCTCCGAACGCAAACAGTCATACCTGGATTTCGCAAGGGTAAAGTGCCCGCGCATATTATTGAAAAACGATTTGGCGAGTCACTCCGCACCGAAGCGCGAAACGAAATTGTTTCCGATGCGTGGAAAAATGCTTTAGAAGAATTTGAGCTTCGACCACTCGGTGAACCAGAGCCAGTAGGTAATCCTGAGGAAGTAATCCTCGAAGACGGCAAGTCACTTTCATTCTCACTTGAAGTTGAAGTTATGCCAGAGTTTGAACTTCCGGCATTTGATGACATTAAACTCACGCGGCCAATTGTTGAAGTAAACGATGAGCATATCGTTGAAGAAATTATTCGCCAAAAGATTCGTAACGGTAACCTTGAAGAAGTTGCAGGCAAGGCAGGCGAAGGTGACTTTGTCATTGGACCTGCAGTCGTGCATCTTAATGGTAAAGAAGACCCCTTTTACAAAACAGAACAAACACGACTTACTGTCCCAGCAAAAGACGCTGGTGGTGAAATCCTTGGACTCTTCATTGATGATCTCGGGAAAATTCTGCAGGGCGTTTCTGTTGGAGACAAAATTGTCATCAACACAGATGGCCCTGAAGAGCATGAACTTGAAGAAGTACGTGGTGCAAAAGTTGAAGTCACATTCAACGTTGTTCAAGCAGTTAAGATTAATCCACTTGAAGACGACGAACTCATCGCTCTGTTTGGCTTAGAAAATGCAGATATGTTAAACGAGCAGATAAAACTTGCTCTTGAACAAAGACGCGACCAAGACCAAGCGGCAGTTCTTAGGCAACAAGCAACAACGGAAATTTCAAGTCGTGTTGAAATGGAACTTCCAGAGAAAACATCTGCAATGCAAGCAGACCGAGATTTGCAACGACTTCGTACTCAATTACAATCTTCTGGAAAAATGTCCATGGAAGAAGTTGAAGCAGAGGTTGCAAAAGTTCGAGCTGGCACTGCCGATGAATCAAAGAAACGATTGAAATCATTCTTTATCTTGACAAAATTGGCCGAGCATTTCCACGTGACCGTTAACGATATGGAAGTCAATACACGCGTTGCAGAGCTTGCAATGCAAAACGGCAAGCGTCCGGAAGAAATGCGTACAGCATTAGCTAAGCAAGGTCAATTACAACAAATTGAAGCTGTTGTCCGTGAAGAAAAAGCAGCAGACCAACTTGTTGCAGCATGCACAATCACTGAAATGCCTGTTGAAGAATGGCAAGCCCTGCAAGATGGTGGCGCTCCGAAGAAAATAACGAAGAAAACAACGAAGAAAAAGACAACTAAAAAGACGGCAAAGAAAACTGCAAGCAAGAAGAAAACAACAAAGAAGACAACCAAAAAGTCTTCGAGTAAATCGTAATGCTCCTTGGCGTCGGAGTTGTAGACATTCTTCCCGCCATAATTTTATTGCTGGCATTTACCATTGTTGGCGGAGTTGTCATTCTTGGCTTACGCCGGAAATTAAAGCAACTCCCTTCAGCGACCATTGCTTTTACGCTTGGGGATTTGAAAAAATTACGCGATGAGGGCTCTATTTCAAACCAGGAGTACGAACGGGCAAAAGATTCAATCATCGCAAGCATAAAATCTACGACCGATATCTCTCTCTAACCACACTAAACTGCATAAAAAGACAAAAGGATTGCAAATTCAAGTGGTCAGCAGTTAATTATTGTGCCACAATAGTTGAGAATAGAGAGAAGTTACTAATTCCGAAACCATAAGAGATACGTAGATAATGACAGATAAAAATAATACTACTCCACCTCCGGTTAAGCCACCAAGCGTTGGCGCTCCCCTTGAAGGTGAATTTACACCGACAAAAGGCAGTTCTGGTGGCTCTGGCGGTTCCGGTGGAACAGGCGGATCAGGTAGTGGCGGCGATGACGGTTTTCAGAGCAGACGTGTTACAACATGTTCATTTTGTGGAAAGACTTCTCGCGAAGTTGGACCAATGGTCGAAGGTCCAAATGAAATCTATGTATGTTCAAACTGCACCGATTTATGCCAAAATATTTTCAAGCAAGAACGAAAACGCATCAGTAATACTGACTCTGTCTTTAAGTCAATCCTAACCCCAAGGCAAGTAAATGAATATCTTGACCAGTACATTATTGGACAGGATAAAGCGAAGCGCGCCCTTTCGGTTGCTGTCTATAACCACTATAAACGTCTGTCGCAAATTGATAATGCGGATATGGAAGTGGAGTTGGATAAATCGAATGTCTTGTTGCTTGGTCCGACAGGGACAGGCAAAACGTTGCTTGCTAAAACGCTTTCGCGTATTCTGAATGTGCCGTTCGCTATCGCAGATGCCACAACGCTTACCGAGGCTGGCTATGTTGGTGAAGATGTTGAAAACTTATTGCTCAAGTTATTGCAAGCGGCTGATTTTGATCTTGACGCAGCGCAGCATGGCATAATTTACATTGACGAGATCGATAAAATTGGACGGACTACACAAAATGTTTCCATAACGCGCGACGTTTCAGGCGAAGGCGTACAGCAGTCGTTATTGAAGATGCTCGAAGGTGTTGTGGCAAATGTTCCGCCTCAAGGCGGTAGGAAACACCCAGAACAACAATACATCCAAATGGATACATCAAATATTCTGTTTATATGTGGCGGTTCTTTTGACGGTATTTGTGACATCATCGCCAAGCGCGTCGGCAAAGCAAAAATAGGTTTCGGTGGGTCTGTTGGTGATGATAAAACGGACCAAGAACGACAATCCGAGTTGTATGAGCAAGTGACAACGGATGACATCTTGCACTTTGGTCTAATCCCTGAGTTACTCGGTCGATTACCTATTACAACCCCGCTTCTGCCTTTAACCGAGGACGCAATGGTTCGCATCCTTACCGAACCCCGCAACGCTATTATTCGACAGTACCAGCACCTCTTTTCACTCGAAGCGGCAATGTTAGAATTCACCGAGTCCGCATTGCATCTAATCGCAAAGCGAGCAATGGAACGAGGAACAGGTGCACGAGCATTGCGTGCGGTTATCGACAATTTCATGATTGATGTTATGTTCGATCTTCCTGACCGCGACAATCAAGACGCTGTCTACCTTGTAGATGCATCTGATATCGAAAATGGCCTCAACCTTGATACGATGCAACAACCCCCTGTCGCTGCCAAAGAATCTGCATAACGCCTTCTTTTATATCAGATAGCGACTAAAAAGTGTCTATAGCGTGATTAATGGGCTACTAATTGGATGAATGGGTGGACGCAGAGACTGAAATGATGGTATACTCATGAATTAGCCTAATTGGGCTAATTTAGGAGATTTACTATGCCACGTGTATGTTTTTTTACAGGTCGTCGAACTATGGTCGGAAGAAAAATCCGTTACCGAGGTAAGCCAAAGTACCAAGGCGGTATTGGTCTGAAAATTACTGCAAATGCGAAGCGTAAGTTTAAACCAAACTTACATAACGTTCGCGCAATTGTGGATGGTAAACCTGTTCGGATTAAGGTTTCAACAAAAGCAATCAAGCAAGGTCTCGTTGTAAAACCTCTGAAACGAAAATTTGGATACACACGCCAGCAAAAACTTCTTGCCGCTGGATAACACACAATTTCAGCTTTACTCCACGGTTGAGTACAAAATTTGAATAAAAACCCACAATTTTAGTGGTAACGTCCGAAAAAAAGACGCATTTACTTGACAGCAGGTGTTTCCTGCGTATTCTAGATGTGTAAAGATACGCCAAGGTCACCCCCTACCGGAACTTCGCAGCTTTTAAAGCAATGCAGTCCAAACTCTTCACCGTGACCTGCGCTAAATAACTGAATATATGGGTCTATAGTCACTTTTACGTTGTGTATGGGATAGTACTAATTCTACGTAAAAGAAGGAATCGAGAGTATCGTGAAGATTGGAACCGTGAAGGTTAGAACCAAAAGATTGGAAGATCGTTAAGTTTATGTCAAATGTAATGATGGATGACAAAGAACGAGTACGCGAGGCAGTTGACCTTGTTGAACTTATCTCTGACTACATCCCTGTTTTAGCCAAAGGGCAAGAATGGGTGTGTGTTTGTCCATTTCACGATGACCATAAGCCATCTATGAGTATTGTCACCCACAAAGACAAAGCATTCTATAAGTGCTTTTCATGCAATGAATCAGGCGATTGTTTTTCCTTTTTACAAAAGTTTCTCAAAATTGGTTTTGTCGATGCCCTAAAAATGCTCGCAGAACGAACGGGTATCGAACTCTCAAACCGGTCACCGCAAGACAAAGATGCGGCATCAAAACGTGAAAAGCTTCGTAAAGCAATAAGTTGGTCAATGGAACTGTACAAAGGCGCCCTCTCCAAAGATACCGCTGTAGCTGCCTTGCTTGCAGAACGAGGAATCAACAAAGAATCTATTGAAACGTTCTCAATCGGTTTAGCGCCTGATGCATGGATGTTTCTCGCAGACAAATTGTTGAACGCGCCTTCTCGAATTGAAACGGGCTCCGAAGCTGGTTTACTGAAGAGAAAAGAAGGCACAGATCGAGTTTACGATGCATTTAGGAATCGCATCATGTTTCCAATTCTTGACGACACTGGAAGCCCCATTGCGTTTGGTGGAAGAAGAATCAACGAAGAAGACGAACCAAAATATATAAACAGTCCAGAAACAGAAATCTTTCATAAATCTAAAACGTTGTATGGGTTTGATCTAGCGCGCCGGTCTATGCAACAAGAAAACAAAGTCATTGTCGTCGAGGGCTATACCGACGTCATTGCCTGCCATCAAGTTGGAGTGA
>CAWLAZ010000010.1:0-18337 GCA_963854955.1 Phycisphaerae bacterium
CTTGTAAACGTTAACCATCACGCCATGCAACTCAGCAATTTTCAACTAGTTCTTAATGGATGCAGTGCGAGCGATGTCTTATTCAATTTTCCAATTGCAAACTCTGTGCAACTAAGTGGCATTGGCTGGCAAGGAACTATCCTTGCACCCTCGGCAAACATCCAATTTAACAATGGTCAAATTGATGGTGCACTTGTGTGCAGAACAATTCAGGGAAATGGAGAATCCCATCATGCACCATTTATAGGCGACCTTCCAACTGATGATGAGGGCGAGGATTCGTGCCGCTGTTGTTGCCACGGTGAGACTGGCAGCGACGATACCAATGAAGACGAGCAGGGCGAACCTATTGATGACAAAGACGAAGACGATGATACCAACGGAAACAATGGGGACAACGGAAACGGAAATAATGGCAATAACGGAAATGGCGGAGGGCATGACGATGATGATGAAGGCGATGATGAAGGCGATGAAGGTCACCAAGATGAAGACCGCTTTGACGGCGACCATGACGACGATTGCGACTGCGATTGCGACTGCAGCACACCCTCCGGCATCGCTCTGTACGATTAAAAGAATTCAAAGTGATTTATTCGGCGAGAGGATCGGCAGTAAGCGTAGATGAACGCCAAGCGTCAAAGGAATAAAGAATCACAGCAAACCAAATAAGTCCAAAGACAATTGCTCGGTCAGAGTTAAAATCTTCATTGAAGATGACAATGGCAAGAAGGAGCTGCCCCGTGGGCGCGATGTATTGCAAAATCCCCAAAGTAGAAAGCTTCAGCCGACGTGCGCCACTTGCAAACAACAATAAAGGAACGATAGTCACAATGCCGCCAAGAAGCAGACCCGTTGTTATGAACCAATTCCCTGCAATAATTCCAGCAGTATCATTTGAAAACAACCACCACTGCAACCCAAGACAAATTGGCAACGCAAACATCATTTCTATAGCCAAACCCTCAATAGAACCAACACCCATGATTTTTCGAAGTAACCCATACATTGCAAATGTACAGGGAAGTGTTATCGAAATCCATGGAAGCGAGCCCTGTGCAATCGTAAGATAGATGACCCCTACAAGAGCAATTCCAACGGCTATTTTTTGCAGTTTGTGTAGTCGTTCTCCCAAAAACAAAAAACCAAACGCAACGGTAACCAGTGGGTTTATGTAGTACCCCAAACTACTGTCGAGTAAGCGATCCGTCACAACAGAAATCACATACACAATCCAATTTATAGATATAAAAAAAGTAGAAGCTAAAAGCAACAGAAACGTTTTTTTATTCCGAAGTACTTTAAAACATTCTCCGATTCTGTTCCTGAAAAGCAACAGCGCAATAAGCAACGGCAAACCTGACATCACACGCCAAATCACCAACTCAACAACGGGCACTTCTTTGAATACTTTGAAATAGATCGGCGTAACAAATGCCCACCAAAGGTACGAACCAATAGCGAACAAAACTCCCGAAGCCCCTGCTGCCGACTTTGCCTGACCGGTCAAGCCAAGAGATACCATAATGGGAAGAGGAAGATCCAGATCACATCAACAATGTGCCAGTACAAACCACCACACTCAACTGCCGAGTAATACCGTTTGTTAAAATCGCCTCGTTGCACACGCCACATCAGCCAAAGCAAGACAACCATGCCAATAACCACGTGAACACCATGCAATCCAGTCATGAGAAAATACAAACCAAAAAACAAATGCGCGTTTGCTGGACGCTTTTCATCCAGTTGCGGAACTTTTGGTCGTTCATACACGGCCATACGTTGCGCCTCGGAAGCACTTTCGGGCGCGAGACCAGTCGGCCCTGTTGCGGCAATTGGAATATTCCAGTTTTCAACTTGCAATACATTCGCATCAAGAACAGACGCTGGTGAAGATGTTACAACGACCGTGTCACTCACTGCAGCAACTTCGTGGGACGCAGTATTTTGTTCGCCCGATGGAGCCGCAGGAATCATTAACGTATGCATGTAGGCAATAATGTCTAAAATCGCTTGATCTCCGAGCATCGGGTTGCCGCCTTTTGCTGGCATTTCTAATTGCAAAATAGTATCCGGTGCATTTGCTTTGCGACCTTCTTTGATAAACGCCAATAAACTAGCATCATCGTGGTCGTACACAAATGAACTTGTATTCAGCACTGTTCCTTGCCCTGGTACACCCTCGCCAGTTGCACCGTGGCACGAACGACATGTTGCGTTCCAAAGACCTTCGCCTTTTTCAACATCGCCGTGCACTGCAACGATAGCGGCATGATCGCCGCCCATATCATCGCCGTGGTCGCTTGTTTGATAAAACGCCATTCCACCCAAGAGGTGATCATGGAACTTATGCTCGTATTCAACAGATTTAATCGCCATAAAAATACCGGCACAAACAAAGGTAATGCCCAAGCAAACCATCGCTAATCGACGTCGTTCTTGTTGAACGTACGTGATTGCCATCGCCATGGTCAAACTACTTATAAGAAGTACCGCTGTATTGGCTGCACCGTATCGTTCATCTAAAAACTGACCGCCCCATTTAAAGAGGTCGGGATGATTTGCACGAAAAACGGCGTATCCGCAAAAGAGACCGCCAAACAAAAGAATTTCAGTTGCAAGAAATAACCAGATTCCCAACTTCGCAGCATCGTGCTGTTGCGACATATCGCGGTAGTGATGTTGAAGATTTGGCTCGTGGCTATCAGACATATCGTAAAGACTCCAAAAATCAAGTAACCCAGCGCGGGTTTGTGATGAGAAAAGGAGAAGTATAGCCACTTTTTGCACTAAATTTCGCCGTTTTTACCGTCAAATTAGACAATCAAGCAAGCACAAGGAGGTGAATAGCCAAAATGAGCCAAGAGAATGCCATTTTCCTTTTTTGAGTGGGCAATACTCAAGTTCCTCGCGTATTATTCAACACAATGATACGTTTACTTCTTTTATTATTGGTTGCTTTGAACTATGTAGTTCTCAACCGAAACTCAGCCAATCTGAACGTGGAGCCCAAAACCGCTATGTATTCTCACGCTGGATATGACATCACACCTCTGACGGAGGATGCAAAACAACCGCTTCTCCAAAAACTCGACGATGAAACAATTCGTGTCACCCAAAATGCCGGCACTGAACGTCCGTTCTGTGGCACCCTGCTCGACAACAAGAAAGATGGCTTTTACGCTTGCGTTGTTTGCGGCTTGCCTTTGTTCGCGAGCGATCATAAATTTACTTCCGGCACTGGTTGGCCTAGTTTCTTTTCACCTTTTGCACCTGAACATGTCACCACAAAGGAAGACAATCAGTTTGACATTAAACGCGTTGAAATTCTTTGTGCAAAATGCGATTCGCATCTTGGGCATGTATTTGAAGATGGACCAAAGCCAACGGGCAAACGTTTCTGTTTAAACTCTGTATCGTTGCATTTTTATGAAGAAGGCGAAGAACTTCCGACGCAATCAAAACCCGTTCAAACAGAAACAGCGTATTTTGCCGGCGGTTGTTTCTGGGGCATTGAGCATTGGTTCCAAAAAGGTGATGGTGTGATTACCGTTGAAAGCGGCTACATGCAAGGCGAAACAAAAGACCCTACCTATAAAGATGTTTGCACTGGAAAATCTGGCTATGCCGAAACGGCTAAAGTTACGTTTGACCCTAAAGTAATTTCGTACGAAACATTACTTCAAGCATTTTTCAAGATGCATGATCCAACCGAAGTGAATCGCCAAGGACCTGATGTCGGTACGCAGTATCGTTCGGGCGTCTGGACTACTTCCGATGCGCAACTTAAAACGGCAACCAATTTCATCGAGGAGTTAACTGCAAAAAACACATTCGATGCTCCTATTGCAACACAAGTCGAACCCGCAGAAAAGTTCTACATTGCAGAAGAAGGTCATCAAGATTACATCGAAAATACAGGAAGAACTTGCCACGTAGACAATCCATGGGAATGAAAGACAACGAACACCCACGACGTTCGCTAAGGAAAATTTTCTATTTACTCGTCTTCTGCATGGTGATCAAAGAAGCAATATAAAATCAAGACGATGAAGGCAACGAATGTAATCGTCGTTGCTAATATATACAGCCCAAGCCCAGCGGATACGCCAATTGTCGAAGTCACCCAAATGCTCGCGGCGCTTGTCATTCCTTGCACTCGACCTTTAGATTGAATGATCGCGCCAGCTCCAAGAAAGCCAACGCCACCAACAATGCCGGCAATGATGCGACTTGTATCGACAGTGATTGATGAAGTAACTCCAGCCGTTAAACTTTCTGCGCCAGTTTGAAGGGCTGAAAGTTGAATAATTAACTCGATACCTATAAGGGTGAATGCGGCCGAGCCCAAACTGATTAGTGCCATTGTTCGAAGTCCAGCTGGCTTATTGTGCCTACTTCTATTAAAGCCAATAACGGCACCAAGAAGCACCGACAATACGAGGCGTACTATTATTTCCCATTCACTCACGACAATCATGTTTTATTCCTTTGTTCAAGTAAAAAAGTACGTTCGGCTAAAAATGCATTCTCGCGTTCGGCAAGATGCTTTTTAATTTCATAGAGTTGATCTTCCGCTTCCCTACGCGCTTTCCTTGAATCACCACCATGGCGTGGGTCTTCTTCGATTTGCTCAAGGTCCATCGCCATCACAAGTGCAACGAAATCGGCGTCAATTGTTGGTTCCCCCGCTGCCGCGGCAACATTATCCAGTGCTCTTAATTCTTCTGTGATTCTTCGAGATACTTCTTTCACGTTTTCTTGTGGTCCAAACATCAGCAATGATTCTCGTGTCGCAAGCCGACGCTCTTCAATCGATTCCTCAAGTTTGTCAATTTTCCCGTGAAGGTTTTTTGTCACACTATCAATTGGTGCGGGTGGCTCAGGTGGATTAAACTCGTCAAGATTTATTTTTGATCCACGTTTCACCATCTTGCAAAACCAGCCAGATATTTTGTACGCCTCGCGCAACCTTCGCATCGCAGTTGGCACTGGTGTCGGGCTTCCATGCACTGCTGCATTGCCATCACGACGAATGGCGTGCATTGAATCTGCTTGACGCCTCGGGACGATCCCGCCACGTTCGAGTGCGCCAAGCATGGCGCCAAGATCTTGGGAGATATCTCCGCGCATTTGCAAAGACGTCAATTTTTTTGCCATTGTCTCAACCATTAGGCGAAGTTTGAACATGCACGAATCAGGATCCGTGTGCACGTATTTTTCTGCTTGCTTTGCAAGTAGTGCAACGCGTTTATCGAACCCCTCCAAAAATTGAAAATTAGTTTCATTCTTGCTCATGATGCTGCTCCATGCGGGCGCAACATCGATGCGATAACTCGTGCGTTCACACAGCAACGCTGAAAATCATCAGGTGATACTTCTATTGCTGATGCAAGCATCGAAGCCCATCGAACTTCAAGTGGTTTCATCGAGCGGTCTGAATACGATATCATCATGACACCGGTCAATATTTTTTCAGCCATTTCCCTTGGTAACTGACGCACGCCAGAGAGACAATCAATCAACGTTTTGTTACTTATATGTTCTGCATATTTTGCCTCGCAGCAAATGTCTTCTGTGAAACCAAGAATCGCCTGCGCGTAAAGTCCCGTCGCGGCCTCTTGCACCGTGGGCATTTCTTCGCCAGCAACAGCCATTGCCCTTGCAGATAGAAACCAAAGTGTTGCAAGATGTAATTGATCAGATTCAGCCATTTCCAGCGCTTATTGTACCCTTTTTAGCCTATGAAACTTGATTTGTCCTGACTCTTCAACAACACCGTAGATAGAGGGGAAAATCGCAACGTTAAACTAGGCAATTACAAAAAAGATACATTGCTGAAAAATTTTAAATATATTCAGAATAAGTAGGCATTTTCCTTGTTATCGCTCTTTGTTCCTGTACATTGTTCATAGATGAGGTGCCAGAGACACCTTTTCTATTACTGAAAAAAGTGTTTGGATAACACGCAACAAAGAAAAGAGAGAGAAAATGAAAACTTTATTTATTACTGGATTGTTAGTTTCGAGTATTACTGGAATTGCATCTGCAGACCTTTTGTATTTCCAAGGTTTCGAAAATACTGATTGGGTTGGTAGTCAATATACTGATACTGGCGATGCTGCATTTGATCACTGGCTATCAAACAACGAAGACGAAGCAGCTGTCAATGGTGATGGTTTCAACGCATGGTATGGTTCAACTGGTGGTGTCGGTCTTACTGATGGTGACTATGTAGGCGTTACAGACTACGCTGGCACAGTGGGCGCATGGTATGAAGGCGCACAAGGCTATCAAATGTCTGATACTGATGGCATCATGGAACTCCATTTTGATGGCTACGAAGGCTATGCTGACACTGTATCCCTTGCAATCTTTATTCAATCAACTGGATGGGAATCTGCTGATAATATTTCTATGCATTGGGGCGATAGCGACCTAGGTGGCGGTGCGCTTTTTGATACAACAGGTCAAGATATTGATGATTTAGATATTGAAGGCGCATGGATGTTCATGGAATTTGATATTTCAGATGCTGGTCCTGGTCATTTCCATATACGTTTTGAATCCAACTCTGGCTCAGAAGCAATCTTCATTGATTCTGTCTCAATCATGGGCGCAGCTGTTCCAGCTCCTGGTGCTCTTGCACTTCTTGGTTTAGCAGGACTTGCTAGCCGTCGACGTCGAAAATAATCGACTTAAATTAGTTATCCAAATAAAAGGGCCGCGTTGCTTGCAACGCGGCCCTTTTTAATTTCACATTCATTAATATATCGCAACTATTGCGTTAGTTACAATCACCCCAAGCTGTAATTAGCTCAATAATATCAAGCACCTCTACCGAGCCATTTCCGTTGAGGTCACCCGGGCAACTTACTGGGCCGTCACCCTCGCACTCACAAACAACTGTTGCGCAAAGTGTCGCGTCTCCGCTCCAAATGCCACCGCCTTCAAGGCACATATCTTCTTCCATTTCCCAGCAAGCACTCCCACCACAGCAAGCGCCAATGCCGATGACGCACTCAATAATCTCGCCAATAATGGTTGGCTGATCGCCAGAGAAATTGCCTTGTGTATCGCAAACTAAGTTTGTGCAGATCGTTGGGTTGTTTAAAGTCACGGTGCTGTTCACTATTTCGACAACGCTGCTGCCTCCAGAACCATCGCAATCACTATCTGCAATATTCGAATCAAATGTACAATCAGAAAAGGTCACACTTGAACTTCGAATCTCGGCAGCTCCGCCCGAAAGGGTTACTGCGTTATCTGCAAAAACAGAATTCGAAATGATTCCATCACCGCCTGAATAACTAAACCAAGCCCCGCCTTTATTGGAGCTATTGTCCACGAATGAACAGTCCTGCACAACAGCACTTGTACCCTTATTAAATACTGCACCACCATCACTACTTGCAATATTTTCAATAAACTCAGAGTCAGAAATTGCTATATCACCCGTACTATCTTTTAAATAAATAGCCCCACCGTTAATCGCAATATTATTTTCGAAAGAGCAACCCGTAAATGAACCTTGAGAAAACTTCATATACACGCCAGCGCCTGCGTTACCTGTGGTATTCCCACTCAAAATTGAATCTTCAATTGTTAACGTTCCTGTGTCTACATGTATACCTGCTCCACTTGCATCGGAATGATTATTCTTGATAACACAGTTCCGTATGATCGGTGATGCACCAATAATTCGGATACCGCCACCAGAAAATGCTTCACCATTTTTAACAGTAAACCCATCAAGAACAGATGCACTTGTTTCTCCTGTCTCGAATGTAACAACTGTACCTGGAGTAGCACTGCCATTGATCGTCGTATTTATAGGCAATCCAGATAGACTTGAAACGGTAATCAACTTACCTTTGAAGTCAATTAATTCATAATAATGACCTGGCTCCACAGAAACTATGTCGCCATCAACTGCTGCATCAATCCCAGCTTGTATAGAGCCATATTCGCTTGGAACCATAAGAGTATCTGCGAAACTGACGCTTGAGAGCGCCATAATTGCTAACCCATTCCATAGTAATAATGCTTGCTTCATAGTATGTATCCTTTTGCTTGTCTTCGTCATGTTCAGTCACCCCACAGTCTACTTATGTCGAGACTAAAGCAACTGCCATCCATAATTACTGCACGTATTTCGATGTAAACGTAATGATTAACCCGCATAACCCTAAATTTATAGAGCGATAACTCCAGTTTAAGCAATATGTATCGGGAGGGGTCTGACCCCTGGGGTCAGACCCCCTCAGATCGATTCAGCATAAAAACCCCTATTGCCCCAAGTTTCCCCCATTTAGTTCCAAACTACATGGTAATCGATATATCTGCCGCTTAAGGGCATGCACCCCATGATTGGATGAGCATAATAATATCAAGAACTTCCACCGCGCCGTCACCATTTAAATCAGCAGCACAGCTAGTTGTACCTCCTTCGCAAGCGGTGGTTGCGCACAGTGTTGTATCACCAGCCCACTCGCCACCTCCGTTGAGACATACTTCTTCTTCCATTTGCCAGCAAGCGCTACCACCACAGCAAGCGCCAATGCCAATAACGCACTCAAGAATATCGCCAATGATGGTTGGCTGTTCGCCAGAGAAATCGCCTTGTGCATCGCACACTAAGTTTGTGCAAATCGTTGGGTTATTTAAAATCACAGTGCTGTTGACTATTTCGACAACGCCACTTCCTCCAGAACCATCGCAATCACTATCTGCAAGATTTGAATCGAATGTACACAAAGTAAACGTAACCTCAGAACCGCGAATTTCTGCCGCTCCACCACTTAGCATCGAGTTGTTATCTGCAAAAATAGAATACGACAGAATCGCATCCCCGCCTGAATAACTAAACCATGCGCCACCTTTGTTTGCAGAATTACCCGTAAAAGAACAATCCTGCACAATTGCTGATGTAGCCTTATTAAAGATTGCACCGCCATCATTAGTCGCTGTATTTCCAACAAACGCATTCTCTACAAGCATTAACTCAGCGGTACTGTCTTTTACATACATGCCTGCGCCATTCTTCGCAAAATTTTCTTCAAAATCACAGCCAGTAATTGAACCCTGACAAAACTTTAGATACACACCGCCGCCTGCATCGCCTGCTATATTCCCACGCAAAATTGTATTTTCAATGGTTACTGATCCTGTGTCGACAAAAATACCCGCCCCACTGTTATCGGATTGGTTGTTCTTAATAATACAATTTTTTATAACCGGCGAAGCATTCATGACCCGAACTCCCCCACCTGTAAATGCCTTACCATCTTTGATAGTAAAACCCTCAATAACGGAAGCGGATGTCTCGCCAAGCTCAAAAGTAACCACTGTGCCCGAATTTCCACCATCAATCGTGGTGTTCATTGGCAATCCAGAAACACTTGAAACAGTGATTTGCTTGCCTTTAAAGTCAATACGTTCGTAATAAACACCCGACTCTACTGAAACAATGTCCCCATCGTTTGCTGCATCAATCCCCGCTTGAATTGAACCGTATTCGCTTGGCACCAGAAGTGTGTCTGCATTGGAAAATGAGGATAGAGTAAAAACTACAAGCAATGCACTAAATGCGTTATACATACGGAGCTCCTTTTTTAAAAACTGGTATATTCATACTATTGAAGGTTCTGCTCAATTACAAGCATAATTTGCAATTTTCTCCCTTTATTGCCTGCTAATACTCAAAATGGCAATCTAGGCAAACACCAAACATGCTGTGTTTTGTTACTATCATCATTGGTACAAAAGTGTGTTTATCCGACAGCAAAAGACGATAAACATATATACAACAACGCCAAGGATGGCATCTCGCAGAAAGGATTCAGCTGAACCAAATGGACGCATTTTCAATACACGGTGGCAAACGTTTAACGGGGTCGATTTCAGTGGATGGTTCAAAAAATGCATCATTGCCATTGCTTGCTGCGTCCCTGCTGACAAACGAAACTGTTACCTTTGATTGTGTACCAGAACTTTCGGATATCGAAAATATGGGAAAGTTACTCGCAGAACTTGGATGCGATGTTTCTCGCGATGATAAAACCGTTACTGTCACCACCGTCGATGAATCAAAATCGCATGCAAGGTACGACATTGTGCGCACTATGCGTGCAAGCGTTTGCGTCCTTGGCCCACTTCTTGCTCGGCGCGGTGAAGTCAGAGTTTCCATGCCCGGTGGCTGTGCATTTGGAGACAGACCAATCGACCTTCATCTTCGTGGTCTTGAAGCCCTCGGCGCAAAAATTGAACTTGATGGCGGAAACATTATTGCAAAAGCAGATCGATTACGCGGCGCCACTATTTTCCTAGGCGGCCCATTTGGATCCACTGTCCTTGGTACGGCAAATATCATGAGCGCCGCAACCCTCGCCGAGGGCCGAACTATTATTGAATCTGCAGCATGCGAACCTGAAATCACAGACCTTGCAATTCTATTAAATGCCATGGGTGCTAAAATTTCTGGCGCTGGAACACCCCGAATTACCATAGACGGTGTTGAAGAACTTGGTAGTGCAAAACACACCGTCATGCCTGATCGAATTGTTGCGGGCACGTGGGCAATTGCAGCAGGGATGACAAACGGTGATGTGACAATTGAACGGTTCCCACTTGATCATTTACTCGCTGTGACCGATGTTCTCTCAACTGTGGGCGTGCACGTGCAGCAAACCGACAGTTCGCAAGACCCGCGTTCATGCACTGTTCAAGTCATAAGTGACCGACATTTAAAACCCGTCATGTTTACAACGCAACCGTTCCCCGGCTTCCCAACTGACTTGCAAGCACAAACGATGGCACTTCTTTGCTTATCACGTGGTAACAGTATTATTACTGAAAAAATTTACCCTGAACGATTTATGCATGTACCTGAACTTAGCAGGATGGGGGCAAAACTTGTGCGGCAAGGGGCAACCGTCATCGTCCAAGGTGTCGACCATCTTGTTGGCGCGCCTGTTATGGCAAGCGACTTACGTGCTTCGGCAAGTCTTGTACTTGCAGGTCTTGCCGCAGAAGGTGAAACAACTGTGAGCCGCGTGTATCACCTCGACCGCGGATATGCATCGATGGAAAAAACCTTGGCTTCACTTGGTGCGGATATCACGCGAATTACTGACGACGCAATTGTTGACGGATTACCTATCGTTGAAACGGTTACGCCCAAGAAACTCATACAAACCAACAGCTGACGCAACCGCAACATTAACCGAAGGGACTTTTGGAGTCATTGGAATTTCTGCAATAACATCGCACTGTTGCATGGTGCTTTGCGAAAGGCCCGATTTTTCTTCGCCCATAATTAATCCGAAAGAAGGTGCAAGTTGCACCTTCCACATGGGCACCGCTGACTCCCCAGTTTCACAACCAATCAATTGCATCTTAAGTTCTGACTGAAAACGTTGCAAATCTGGAATCCAATCACCCGAGACTGCCCACGGCAACGAAAAAGCGTGCCCCATCGAAACACGAATCGCTTTGCGATAAAGCGGATCACAGCAAGTATGATCAAACACTAACCCGTCAACACCAAACGCCGCAGCGTTTCGAAAGAGTGCACCAATGTTATCTACATTGGTGATTCCTTCTGCAAGTAATAATGAAATGTTTGTTTTACCTTGCAGTTTTTTTATCAATGTTGATACACTTGCATCTTGTTGCTTGGACGTAAGACGATGCACAGCGGCAAGCACACCGCGATGGATGTGAAAGCCGGTGATGTCAGACATAACCGTCACGTCTGCAACATATACTTTGAGATTATTTGGAATTGACGGCGACAACCGTTCGTACTTTTGTGGAGACAGAAACAGCGAATGGATGTTCCAATCAGAGGCCAATAGCCGGCGAACAACCATCTCTGATTCCACCATACAAAGATGTTTTCTGCCACGTAAATCTGCGTCTCGAATATTACGGTAGACGTCTACTTGGCAGTCATCAATCGATGACACCACACTTACATTTGTCGTTTCATATGCCACTAGTTACGGTCTGGAAAATCCAACTTCATACGCTCCATGATGGCATCACGAGCTTGTTCAAAGTCGGCTGCACTTTCAGCTAGCGTTGCAGAAATACTAGCCGCATCGACGGGCGCATCGTTTGCTTGAGATGCAGATTCTAAAGCCTCTGCTGACTTTCGCAAATCAGAAAGCGCTGTAAGCAGTTGCCAAGATGCAGCGTTCAGTTGTTCATAAGCAATCTCGCGATCCGTTGGTCTGTAAAGTAAACGCCAAGGGCTTGCTGAAATATCATCAATTGCGGCCTTTGCACGAACAGATATTTGATCCACATTCCGAATGATGCTCGAAATTTTTGTTGCCCATTCTGATGAACTTTCTTGATACGTTTTACTTATCGATTCAAGCGAAGACATAGCGCTATCCAGTGACTGCATTGCATGTTCAACATTTGGCAAGATGTTCAATTGCACATCAGCGACAATACTTTGAATTGACTTAAGCGTTACGTTGATTTCACCTGGAATCGTTTTGCTTTCAGTTAGAATAGTTGTTACTGATGCTTCCCATGATGGCCACGCTTTAGAAGTAGTGTCCATCATTGTGTTTAACGCTAAGAGGGAAGACCTAGCTGCATTGATTGCTTCTTTAATCGCTGTTGTTTCCACGCCACCAAGGAGTAGATTAAGTGCCCCGCCATCATCGACAAGCGCTTCGCTAAGCTTTCGAAGCGAATCAAGAAATTTTGAAATATTCATTTCTGAATCATTGCCAAGAAGTTGGCTTACCATTGTCTCTGTGGTACCTATGAGTGGGGTGCTTGAAGTTGCGGCGGTGCCGTCTCCAACATTTGTTACCGAGAGCCAACCAGTAGAACCTAAAAGACCAGAACGAGCGTGTACAGATGCATTTTCATACAGTGCAAATTGCGAATCAAATGTAAATTGCACATCTATAACCGAAGTTGGTTTTCCTTCTTCAACTCTGGGTGCTACCGAAGTCACTGCTCCAACAAGTACGCCACCTAGTTTTACTTTTGAACCAGAAGATAACGTGCCAACACCTGTGTCAATTTGAAACACAGCGTGATATGAAGAAGCCTTACTCAGCAGACGACTCCATACATTGGTCAAAACGCTAAACACTATCAAGCCAAGAATAAGGGATAACGTAACGAACACGCCCGCTTTCACATTATTCTGTCGTTTGCCTCGTACTTGTGACATAAAATATTACTCCTTGGAGGAATGGATAGATGGACCCTGTGTAAGACGCGGTGCGTCAATGCCTAATAAATCTTCTGCATAACTTGATTCTTCTTTTCTTTTTGTGAGTGGACCTTCTGCATCACCACGCAAGAATTGACGGATGAGTTGCTGCCGCTCGTCAAGTTCACTTAACTTTTCGATTGGCCAATCACGAAGCGTTTCGAATGCTTCGCGAGTATCAACCAATAACATTTTTCCCTTATCAAGCATCGCTATTCTGTCGGCGATCACAAATGCAGAATCCATTTCGTGCGTAACAACAACGCTTGTTGCTCCAGCTTTTTTTGCAAGGTCTAGAATCAGCTGATCAATAGTCGCGCTCGTAACTGGATCGAGACCTGCAGATGGCTCATCGTAAAAAAGTAACTTTGGATCAAGCGCAAGTGCTCTTGCTAGGCCTGCACGCTTTTTCATACCACCTGAAATTTGGGTTGGAAATTTTTCTGCTGCTTCACGAAGGCCTACTTGTTCAAGTTTAATTTTAACAATGAACTCAATAATATCTGGGTCAAGATCTGTGTGTTCTCGAAGAGAAAGCGCGACATTATCCGCCACGCTCATCGAGTTAAAGAGCGCTCCAGATTGAAACAAAATCCCAAACTTTCGACGTACATTGTTCATTGATTGTTCACTAAGCGTTGCTAAGTCTTCTCCAAACACACGCACCGTACCGCCATCTGGAATGAATGTTCCAATCATGTGGCGAAGCAATGTAGACTTGCCCGAACCAGAACCACCCATGATGACAAGCACTTCTCCTTCGTGGACGTCAAGATTCACGCCATTTAGCACTGTTTGGTCACCAAAACGGCAAACAAGCTCGCGTACTGAAATGACTGGTTCATTCTCCAATTTGTTTTTGCTCCACAAGACCTTTGTTTGCAGGATACAAGAGTTCGCCCAATTCTTCATCATCAAATCGAAACCAGGCAAATTTGTTCTTGTACACACTGGCATCGCCGATGGTTTCGAAAAGGATATATTTTACCGTCAGATGCACATTTTCCTTATTGGAAAATTGCAATATATATTCCAGTTCGGTTTCCATTGGAACCATACCTAGAAATAACTTGTCGCCATTTATTTCCGCTTTGCCGACTTCTTGATCAAGGTTGCCAGTGAGCAAAGAACCGTAACGCTTATTGATTGAAGCAAGAAATCGCCCGGTTTCTTCGCCTGCATTTGGTAAAAGGAAACCCGCTTTAAAATGTTCGATTTGTCCGCTTTGCCCATACGAAATATAATTGATTGGGCCAAGTTCGATTTGTGATCGAACGTTCACGTCCCACCAATACATACCACCGCCCCATAAACCGGTCACGAGTGATCCAAACAGAATTGCAAACCATGCAAGTCGCACGCCACGCGTATCGCCTTTTGCCTTGATATCCACCAAAGCTCGAATGCCAAAAAGAATTGCCGCAATTGTAAAAAGCGGGCAAAATCCGATTGCACTCAAAACCGCAACGAGGGACCATGGATTGATTTTCTTTTTCTGCATCAGTTACTAGTTGTAGAATCTGAAGTAGATGTTTCTGTAGTAGGAATTTCCGTAGTAGAAGTAGAATCAACTGTAGTATCACACTCAGAGCCAATTGGAAATACAAGGTCGCCATTTTTAGAATCGTTTATTCGTATACAGCCAACTTTTAACTCAAAATCAAATCCGCCACCTGGAATGACTTCCATTAACACATCTGCAGATACATCCGTTGTCTCAAAAATTAAACGAATAGGCAAGGGTGCTTCATTTGCTGTCGGCTTAAGCGTTTGATCTTGTTCTTCCATGTTCATTACAGCTTTATCAAACTTGCCGTACCTGCTTTGCAATTCATCAATGAAAGAAACTATTTCTTCATCTGTAACCGTTACAGAACTACGAGCAAGACCTTCTCTAAACACTTTGTAATCACCATCGTATCCTGCCTGAATTGTTGTCGATGTTACTTCACCAGCTTGTTCGATAAAACGAAAAGCCATGCCTCCAAAAAATACTCCCGCGGAAACCCATAGAATCGTCGAAATCAAACCGACAATAATTGCTGTCCAAGCAAAGCCCTTGCCACGACGTCCCTTTAATGTGAATAAAGAAATCACGCCAAGGATTGGACCAATGATTGTTGTAAAAGGACAACAGACAACGAGCGAACAAATTAATGCCGCAGTTGCCAATCCGCTTCGCTCTTGAGGTGTTGCTTCAATCATATTCATTCTTCTTTTTCCTTAACATCTTGCGCAACAATTTCTGGTGGAATGCCTAAAAATTCTGCCATGTGTTCACCGAATACTTTTTGGTCTTCTAGTTTTGAAAAATCTAAACGTAATTCGTTAATAACTTTTGTTCCCTGCCCAATCCAAGCATCCCATTGCGATTCGCCAATGTTTTCAAAAATCCATTTGCCAGTTGCGCCAGGTAGTGGAGGTTCCTTGAGTGATTTTCCCGACTGTGTCGTGGATGTTTGCTCCACCTTTGGTAGTTCAAATCCAGCTGATTTCATTACCTCTGCAATGCCATCCTTCACTCGCATCTCACCCTTTGAAGCAGCTTGTGAATATCCTTCTAAGAGTATTTGTTTTGCTTTTGCAGTGTCTCCCATCTGAAGTAGAGCGGAACCGCCAAGTTCCATCGCTCTTGTCATTTCTGGGTTTAACTTGACACACGCTTCAAAGCTTGTTGCTGCTTCTGCAAATCGCTTTGCTTCGAGATAGGCAGAGCCCAAGCTGAAGTGCGCCATGTCGTTTGACGGATCAGCCGTCGCCATATTTTGAAAGCGTTCAATTTTATCCTGTAAGTCGTTCATCCGCGCATTGTACCCCCCACCCACTAGGGTCGGGTACTGGACCCGGTCCTGGGTCGGGTACTGGACCCGGTCTTGCGCTGTATACACCTAAATAGAGTAATAGAAACTATTTACGCTATTTATTTTTGCGATAATTTGAGGGTTGGGTCCAAGGTCGGATCGTGGACCCGGCCCTGGACCCGACCCTAATTGAAGGTGGGGTACAATGGGGGTATGGCAGAGATGCAAGTCACCATTGGAAATACGACGCTTCGGAACCCCATTGTGCTAGCTGCAGGCACCTGCGGAGTCATGGGCGAGATCAAAGATGCCATAAATCTAAAGTCCATAGGGGCTATTACGACGAAGTCCATTACCCAAGAACCACGCATTGGAAACAACCCTGTTCGCATCGCCACAATAGATGGCGGGATGCTCAACGCTATCGGTCTTGCAAACGAGGGTATCGAATCATTCATTAAATACCAAGCGCCAAAAGTCACAACACTCAACACAACGGTCATCGGATCTATAGCAGGCGATAGCATTGACGCTTACGTTGCTGTAGCAAATGCAATGAATGCTGTTGACGGAATCGAACTTGTTGAAGTTAATGTTTCCTGCCCGAATACTTCTGACGGTCTTGAATTTGGTGGATGTCCGAAACGACTTGCAACGTTACTTACAGAAATAAAACAAGTACTTACAACCAAGGGAATGATAGTCAAACTTTCAGCCGCTCCGGGCGATATTCGTCCCCATGCCGAATCCGCGATTAACGCTGGCGCTGATGCACTCACGCTTATAAACACAATTCCATCACTTGCCATTGATATAGAAATGAAACGAACAAAAATATCAAGAGGAGTCGGAGGCATTTCAGGTGCAATGATTCATCCAGTTGCTGTTCGTATTGTGCATGAGATTTACCAAGACGTTGCCAAGGATGCAAACGTACCAATCATTGGAACTGGTGGAACGATGCGATGGGAAGATGCTGCCGAATTCATTCTTGCGGGCGCTTCCGCCGTTGGTATCGGAACCGCATCATTCGTTAACCCTTCGATTGCTCCGAAAATTGCCGACAAACTTGCGGTGTGGGTTAAGAGGCAGGGATGCCAATCCATCAGTGAACTTATTGGTTCGTTTACCCTGCAGTAACAAGGTTGCAGAACAAATTGCCACGTGCCTCATAATTTGTAAATTGATCCCAGCTTGCGCAGCCAGGGCTTAAAAGAAGAATTTCCCCCTCTTTCATTTGTTGCATCGCATCAGATACTGCCTCTTCTAATGTTTCAAATTTTCTTACTTCACCATGTGATTGCTCAACAATTCCAGAAGCCGTTGCACCAATAGCGTACATACATGCGACACGTTCGGATTGCCTTGCAAGCAAATCTAAATTCACTTTTTTATCGTACCCACCCACAATCAAATGCACTTTTTGTGGGTCATCAAATGCATCGACTGCTAACTTGGTTGCTGTTGGTGTTGTTGATTTTGAATCATTGTAAAACCCGTCGCAAACAAACTGTAACCGATGGGGCAATCCTCGGAATTCCTGAATGCCCTTACGAACATACTTAGCATCTGCACCGACAGCTATTGCTGCTAAAAATGCCACCGCAGCATTTCGTTCGTTGTGTTTGCCCAGCAACAATAAACCTTCAAAGGACGCTTCAAGGTCTTGCGTAATTGAGATATCGCCCTCCACTTGATGAACAGTCAACAATTCTTTGCACGATTTGTACGCTTCAAACGAACCATGCCAATCAATGTGATTTGGCTCTATTGTTGTCAACACAGCGACACTCGGTGACCAACTTCCATTTTTGTTTAGCCACCATAACATTGCACTCGACAATTCCAACACAACAATGGTTTCGGGCGGCATTGAAGACAGTTGATTGAGTAAACTGCCACCAATATTTCCGCCTAATAGGCACGGCAACCCAGCCGACTGCAGACCTACATGAATCATCGACGCCGTAGTTGATTTGCCAGAAGAACCTGTAACACCAATGACATTCTTGCGATTCAATTGGCTTGTAAGTAATTCTATTTCAGTCGTAACTTGGACACCTTCGCGCCATGCTGCTTGTAAATAAATATTGTCCCAAGGCATCTGTACTGCTGGGTTAGCAACCACAATATCCGCGTTCACGAAATCTTCTTCGCGATGTTCTCCAAAAACACATTGTAAATTCCCGTGACTGCCCAGTGTAGAAAGTTGGTTCGATAATTCTTCTTCTGATGCAAGATCTGTTAGAAGTACTGTTGCGCCTTGATCAAGAAGCCAGCGAGTCACCCC
>CAWLAZ010000011.1:0-17788 GCA_963854955.1 Phycisphaerae bacterium
TTAGAAATTCGAGGCGCGGGTAATTTACTCGGTGCAGAACAGTCGGGGCATATCGCTGCAGTGGGGTATGAGATGTACTGCCAACTGCTGGAAAAGGCAGTGCTTGATTTGAAATCTGGCAAAAAAATACCGCAACTTGAATCAATGATTGATATAGGGGTCACGGGTAAAATCCCAGAGGCGTACATAGCGTCACAAACGCGGCGTTTGACTATGTACCGTCGCCTTGCTGAATGCGATATGCAGGAATCAATTTGCACTGTCGTTGCTGACTTGCAATCTGGGTATGGCGATTTGCCGGATGCAGTTCGTAAGTTAGTAAAACACCATGAGTTACGTATTGCTTCTTCAACTATGGGGATCCTGTCGATGACGGTGGATGAGCATGATGTTGTGATTCGTACAAAGCAATCAAAAGTATTGCGAAGACAGATGCAGGGGGTAAAAGGCACGCTGAGGCTGGTTGGTGCTCCATCTAAACATGGGTTTGTTGCAGTGTATTTAAGACCAACGCATGCAAAGACTCCGCAAAAGTTGCTTGAACTACTGCATTGTACGTTAGTAGAGTCAAGTTCTTTGGGTTAACGTACCGATAACGCTACTGCTTATGACTACATTATTAACAAAGCAGAGTAGAAGTACACTTCCGGCGACCCACAGATCAGTCACCCATAAATTTTCTGTCAGTGGACACGAGGGATATTTAACTATTGGTCTTTTTGAAGACGGTATGCCAGGTGAAATCTTTATAAAAATGAGTAAAGAGGGCTCTACGCTTTCTGGACTTATTCAAGGTTTTTGCCGTGCTTTTTCTTTAGCCATTCAATACGGTCTTCCTTTGCAAGAAGCAACGGATCGTTTTTGTAATATGCGCTTTGACCCAATGGGGCAAACCTCAAACCCAAAGATTCCTCATGCGACGAGCATTCTTGATTATGTCGCGCAATATTTAGCGTTGGAATTTACTTCAATCTCCCCTCGGGAGGCATCCGCCGCGTAGTCCAATTTTGGAGCGCCGTAGGTCCCAACCGTGAAACAATACAAAAGGCCCACCTTTAGAGGTGGGCCTTTTGTTTTTAATCAATGGTAAACTAGGGGTGAGAAATAGCGGGCAAAAACTTACGCTTCAGCAGGTGCTTCTGTTGTTTCTTCAACAACTTCTTCCGTTGCCTCGGTTGTATCTTTAGTAGCAGTGCCTTTAGCCATGACGAGGTTGCCTTCTTCATCAAAGTCCATTTCTTCACGGTCTTCGAGTGGGCGATCAGGGTTCACTGTAATTTCAACGTCGATTCGCATATCTGTACCGAATTGAATGGTTACATGGTATTCACCGATGCGTCGAATAGCGGAGTGAAGTCGAACGGCGCGTGTGTCAACAGCGTAGCCGTTTTCAACAAGTGCGTCAGCGATATCACGCTGCGTAACTGAGCCGTATAGACCGCCTTGGTCGTTTGCGCTTCGAGTAAGGGTGAGTGTGATACCTTTGAGTTTTTCAATGATGGAAGCTTGTTCAGCACGATTTGTTTCAAAATCTTTCAGGGCAATTTCACGAGCTTCAGAAAGTGCTTCCATTTTTTCTTCTGTTGGAACTTCTGCAACGCCCATAGGAACTAGGTAGTTGCGAGCGTACCCCATTCGTACGCGGACGATGTCGCCCACGATGCCGAGGTTCTCTACGTTTGAGGTGAGGAGTAGCTCAATTCTTTTTGCGCTAGCCATAGTGATGTCCTTTCAAGGAAAGTTAGGAGCCGCCGGCACGACCCCATCGAAAAATGTAAACGCTTTTGCCGGTGCGTCAATTTGTTTAGAACTTTAGAAGGGAATATCGTCAGTCGGTGGGACTAGTGGGTCTGTTTGTTGCGCTTGATTGTTCGCAGGTGGAGCGGAAGATTGCCCACCCTTGGAGTCAATGAATTGAAAACTTTCAATGACAACTTTAAGTTTAGAACGATTGTTTCCGTCTTTGTCTTGCCACTGGTCAAGTTTCAAACGACCTTCTACGAAGACTGGTTTACCCTTTGAGAGGTATTGCGCCATGACTTCAGCAGTCCGCCCCCATGCTTCGCAGTCAACGTAGGTGACTTCTTCGCGCATGTTTCCTTCGCGATCTTTGAATTTGCGATTCATAGCAAGGCCAATTTGCGCAACGGGTTGGTTGCTTGGTGTTTGCTTTAGTTCAGGGTCTCTTGTGAGATTGCCCATGATGAGGACTTTGTTGTATGTAGCCATTGTGTTGTATCTCCGATGTGGGATTCTACCAGAAGTGTCAGGCAATCTTTTTAAAATCGCTTTTTTTCGTTACGCTTCTGTTACTTCTTCAGTTTTTGCTGGTTCTTCGGTCGCTTTAGGTTCAGCAGGTGCTTCTTCCTTGGCTTTTGCAGGTTTTGGAGAATCTTCTTTACGAGTGACGGTTGCGGATGTTTTGGTTCCTTTTTCCGTTTTTTGCTCGCCACGTACTTTGATTTCATCCGCGAGGGCTTCAGCGCCTTCGTTTGCTTCGATGATTTCAGTTGGTATGTATTCGGCGCGTGTGACCATCATGCGGATGATGTCTTCAGACTGATTGCATCGTCGTTCAAGGTCAACAATCATTTTTGTTGGAGCGTTGAAATACACCAAGAAGTAGACGCCTCGTTTGTTGCCTTCAATTTCGTAGGCAAGGCGACGGTCGTCCCACTTACTAAAGTTGATGATGGTAACATCGCATTTTTCAAGTACATCTTTTAGGTGGTCAATCGCAGCTTGCAAGTTTGTAGTTGCAGATTGGGGGAAGAGGAACATGCCCTCATACAATGCTGTTCGTTCGGTATTCATAATTAATTCCTAGTTTCTGTTTTTCCAGATTCATTACATTTGTTCATGGCTTCGTCAATACCTTCAGTGATCCAGATGGATACGGCATTAACGGCACCGGTAAGAGCGGGTTCGATACATTCAAGTTGTTCGGGAGTGAATCGACCCAATACATAATCGGCTTGTGGAATAATTCCTGACTCGTCAACGCCTATGCGAAGTCGAGACCAGTTCATATTGCCGAAGTGGTTGTTGATATTTGATAATCCATTATGCCCGCCTGCAGATCCACCTTGGCGAAGGCGAAATGTTCCGCAGGGGAGATGGATATCATCAACGATAACAAGAAGGTCTGTCGCGGGGTCTGCCTTGTAAAAAGTCATGGCCTCTTTGACAGGCAATCCACTGCGATTCATGAATGTTTGTGGTTTCATGAGCAATGTCTTTTCGCTGTTGCATCTTGTTTCAATGATAACACTGTCGAACTTGGTTGTTGCTGGTTCGCCCATCGCGAGCGTGCTCGCAATTCGGTCAATAACATCGAACCCGACATTATGCCGAGTGCCGTTGTATTTTGAACCAGGATTTCCAAGACCGACGATGAGTTTCATAGTATTAGCTGTCATCGCCTTCTGTTGATTCGGAAGAACCAGTGATGACTTCTGGTGATGCTACTTCGCTGCTTTCAGTTGCTTCATCGGCTTCTTCAGTTGCTTCTTTGACAATTGTCACGTGGGCAATATGTCGCTCAGCATCCAGTATTGCTTTAACACCTTCTGGGAGTTCCAAGTCGCCAATGGTGAATATAGATTCGACTGTTGAAAGGTCGACTTTGATGGAGCTTGGAATATCCTTCACCATGCATTCGATTTCAATCTGTGGGCGTGGGATTTCAAGAATGGAACCTGTAGCCGTGGCGCTTGTTGGTTGTCCTGAAATTTCAAGTGTCATCGTTACAGTAACGATTTGTTTGAGGTTAACGCGAGCAAAATCTAGGTGAATAAGGTTGTCCCCAAGGAAACCAAATTGAAGGTCTTTTACAAGGACGGTCGCTGGGTTGCCGTCGCCATTGTCAAGTTCCATAACGTGATTGCCACGATGCAAGTGTTTAAGTATCTCTTTCTCGTCAACGCTGACGGAGACTGGATTGGTGCCTTTACTATAAATAGTTGCAGGCAAGCGACCGGTTTTACGGAGTCGCCTTGCATAGGTTGTGCCGAGTTTTTCTCGGAGTTCTACTGTTACTATTGGTGTTTCGTGAGCCATTTTGTTTCCAATCTACTAAATTATTTCTTTGGACCTTCTCCACGGTTGAAGAGGGATGAAATTGACATGTGGTGATGAATTCTATGCACGGCTTCGCCGAGAAAACGTGCAACACTTAAAACGTGTAATTTGTCGCTGATGCCGTCAAGCCGGCTATCAGGCGCGATGGTGTCAGTAATGAGGACTTCGCTGATTGGAGCGCTGTTGATACGTTCGATTGCTGGGCCAACAAGCAGGCCGTGGGTTGCAGCCGCAATGACTTTTGTCGCGCCTTTTTGGGTGACGAGTTTTGCTGCTTCGCAAATAGTTCCTGCAGTTGAAATCATATCGTCAACCATCAGGACTGTTTTTCCCTCGACGTTTCCGATAAGTCGTTTGGATACAACTTCGCTTCCAGATTCGCGACGTTTATCGATGATCGCAAGTTTTGAATCAAGCAGACCAGCGTACATGTTTGCAACTTTTACGTTGCCAACATCTGGCGAAACTATAACGAGGTCATCGCCTTGCATGTCTTCTCGAGTCGAAAAGTAATCGCAGAAAACTTTTGTTGCGGTAAGGTGATCAACGGGGATATCAAAGAAGCCTTGAATTTGCGCAGCGTGTAAGTCGATGCAAAGTACACGGTTTGCGCCTGCAGCAGTGATAAGGTTTGCAACAAGTTTTGCTGTAATTGGAACTCGGCCTTCGTCTTTACGGTCTTGCCTTGCATAGCCGAAGTAGGGGATGACCGCGGTGATTTGCCCTGCGGAAGCGCGCCGAAGTGTGTCAATCCAAATAAGAAGTTCCATCAGGTTGTCATTGACAGGCATCGCCGTCGACTGGACGACAAAACAATCTCGACCTCGGACGTCCTCGTCAATCTTTACAATTATTTCTTTGTCAGGAAAATGTTCAACTGTTGCCGCTGCAACGGGCATCTCAAGGTGTTGGCACATTTTTGCTGCAAGGTGTTCGCCGCCTGTTGCAGAGAATATTTTCATATGCTGATGATCGTCGTGACTCATGCTGTTTGTTCCGCTTCTGTGTTTCGTGCAAGAAGGAACGCTTCAACTTCATGAAGTTGTTCCTGCGTGTTGATGGATAAAATATCTTCAGGTGCAACCGCGTTGATTACTTCAACGGTTTCGCCTCGTTCCTTGAGCATGCGAGGGACTTCCGTTAAATAGTACTCGTTAGTAAGTGGATTTGGCTCAAGCGAGTCCAAGCATTCCCAGAGTTTTTCTGCTTCAAAGACAGCGTAACTTGGGTACACCTCGTGGATTTCGAGTTGTGCAGGCGTCGCGTTTTTGTGTTCTATGATTGCCGAAAATGTATTGTTGCCGTCCCGTACGATTCGCCCGTATCCCGTTGGGTCGGGAATGATGCTTGTTGCGAGCGTCGCAGAGGCAGAAGTTTCGTTTTGCAATGCAACCATGTCATGCACGGTCGATGCACGAAGCAATGGGCCATCGCCACCAAGAATTAAAATGTCGCCATCAAAATCGGCGAGTGTTTCTTTGCACACAAGAACAGCGTGCCCTGTGCCAAGTTGTGGGTCTTGGATGACGTATTCGCAATTTGGAATTGCTTCTTTGACAATTTCTGCGCCATGGCCGATGACTAGAATCACTCGGTCAGCGCCTGCTTCGCGAACGGCATCGACAACCCATTGAACCATCGGCTTGCCCGCTACTTCATGGACGACCTTCGGCAGGTCGCTTCCCATACGCGTGCCTTTGCCCGCTGCAAGAATGATTGCAGCAAGTGGTTTGTTGGATTGTTGTAACGATGCATTCATCAAAATTGCCTTAAGTTCTTATGCGTCGGAAAAATGAATCTTCCAAAAGAACTGGCCCGCCAAGACTTGAACTTGGAATGCCTGGATCAAAACCAGGTGTGTTACCGATTACACCACGGGCCAAAATGTTTAGAGATGCGCTTTACCTGTGAAGATAGAGTAGTGCAACTCTTGCTAACCTCCTGCTAAACCAACATGGTTCAGCATGCATGAATCGCGGAGGGGACAAGAGAAGCCCAACCGCGGCGAACTTCTCCCTAAGGACTTGGAGCACTAATCGCCGCGATTCGTGCCCTATGCAGCGCCAAGTATACGACTTGTCACTGACGGTCCCACTTGAGGGGGAAGGAGGGGAATTGTACCTGTTTTTGCACCTCTTGCCTATGGTATGGGCGATTTTTATTATCTCTAGAAGGCTACATATTGTCAGCAAAAGGCAACATATTGCTCACAAGTTGCAGGACAGTCCCTCGGCGATGCAAGCGTTTAGAAATCGACGTGCGCCCGAATTCATCTTTGTAGACGCTGAAAGTGAAGAATTCAGACGTAGAAACAAGGTTGGTTCTAGGGTAAAGGCGCTGAATATGCCCGCTTGTTCGTAGTTTAAGTAATTCAAACGTGTTCCATGTTTCTGGATGGAGGCAGTTATCAATAATGTGTTGGCTGATTGTTTGGTCAAGCAGAATTCGATTACTGACACGTGTTGTGCCTTGAGTGGCTTTTTTTCTGTGTGCTGCGATGAAATGCCGTTGTGGAATACAATTCGCACCAAGAATGACGACGTATTTGTGCTTTGCCGATTTGATTGCGGTAGGTATCTCATCGCTTTTTGAAACAGTCAACAGTTTAAAATCGGAATCAGTCTGAGCCGCAATAGCATCCTTAATTGGAGGCATAATTAGGGTATTTGGAAATGTATTGACGATGAGAGAAATAGACACTGTAGCATCACTTTACCGTATGCTCCCACTGTACGCTTATGCTTTCAAATTTGATTCTTTTTCATCGCCGATTGATTGTGCTCATTGCCGTTTTTAGTGCAGTGTTGTTCATTCTTATTGCCCAGGTTGGGCGATTGACGATCTCACAGGGAGATGAGTGTTTTTTGAAGGCACGCGGGCGATTGCATAGGACTTTGTACTTGCCCACTTGGCGCGGGAAAATTATTGACAGAATGGGCAGAGTTGTTGCGGAGGACATCGCTTCGTACGATGTTGCCATTGACTGGGATTTGATTACAGGTGATCGTGCTAAACGATTGGCACGGCGTGATGCAAAGGCACAAGTTGGCGCCACCGTTTGGAAGTCTATATCTGAAGAAGAGCGCGAACGCTTGGGTGCGCCTTTTTTAATTGAGCGTGCACAAGAGTTGCAGCATTTCTGGGAAGTTATTTCGATTGAAGGCGGTATTCCATCTGAAGAGCTTGCAAAACGAATTGCATTTATTCGAAATGAAGTAGAACAAACAGCAAAAGTAGTCTGGGCTCGTCAAGAAGAAGCGCATCGAAAAAGGTACGGTGAACACGTGCCATTTGAGGCTCGGCCTATACGTGAACAAAGTGAACCGCATGTTGTATTGCCGCGAATAGACGATGCACTTGCGATGCGGTTCTCTTTAATCAGTGATGTGTTTGATGGGGCAATACATGTTGAGCATTCAAGAGAACGGGCGTACCCATTTCGCAAACAGGTTGTTTACGTTGATCGTTCCACATTGCCCATGCCTATGGTTGTTTTCGATCGGGTTGAAGTGCAACTTGCGAATGTTGCAGAACTACTTATAGGCGATGTTCGTGACGAGGTGTGGGCTGAAGATATAAAGCGAAATCCGTTTCGCGCAGCGGATGGTGTAGATTTACAAGGATATCGCGCAGGCGACGAGGTTGGCAAACGCGGCATTGAATCTTCTATGGAAGATACACTTCGTGGTACTCGTGGGAAAATTGTTAAACATAGAAGTGGTGAAGAAATCGAACGGCTTCAACCAACGGGCGGTGAAGATGTACGCGTGACAATTGATATGAAGTTACAAGCGAGGATCGAATCAGTGCTTTCCCATGAACTCGGACTTATGCAAGTACAGCCTTGGCATCAAAATGCACTTCTTCCTGAGGGGACACCGCTGCGTGGCGCTGTGGTTGTCCTTGACGTAGCAACAAGCGAAGTGCTCGCTATGGTGTCAACACCAGCCCTTCGAGATGAGCAGGATCTAGACGGCTACCCTTGGTTGAATCGTGCTTCACAGGGCTACTATCCTCCGGGGTCAATCATTAAGCCATTAGTCCTTGTGTCTGCAATAACAGATGGAAAGCTAAAACATGGTGAATCAATTGAATGTGTGGGCCATTTCTTTAAAGATGTAAAGGATGCAGCGCGTTGTTGGATTTATCGCGGTAAATATGATTACGCGACGCATGCAAAGCTCGAGCCAGTTGAGGCAATTGCTCGGTCATGCAATATTTTCTTTTATGAACTTGGGTCTCGTCTTGGTTTTAGACCGTTGTTGGCTTGGTTGCAAAAGTTTGGAATGTCGCAGCCACTGTCGCTAAAATTAACAAATAGCGAAGCATCTGGGAGCGAAGGGCATGTTCCAGATGAGCGCGCAATACAAGAATTAAAAAAACGAGGTGCTCTTGCGTTTGAAACAGTAAGCGTTTCTATCGGTCAGGGCGCATTGACTTGGTCGCCGTTGCATGCCGCGTCTGCGTATGCAACCTTGGCACGCGGCGGACTGTGGAAAACACCGACATTATTATTAGGTTCTCCTCAGCAAGAAAAAGATTTACAGCTGGATAAGGAAGCAGTGCGGCTTGCGCTTGATGGACTCCGAAATTCGGTTACTAAGAAATACGGCACGGGGTCTCGACTTAGGTACGGCGCAGGAAATGACGAGGCAACGTTCAATCTTGATGGCGTTCGTTTATGGGGAAAAACGGGAACAGCCGAAGCACCACCGTATCGTTTGACTAAGGATTCTCGTCCAATTTCTGGACTCGACCATTCGTGGTTCCTTGTTATGGCTTCTTCAGTTGAGTCGGCAAAACCAACATTAGTTGTAGCGGTACTTGTAGAACATGGCGGAAGTGGCGGACGAGTTGCAGGTCCAATCGCAAATCAAGTCTTGCATGCATTACAAGCTGAGGGATATCTGGAGCGAACACCATGAGTTTGCGAACTAGAGGAACAAGGCAATTGCATCAAGCACGATTCCGACGCGTACACGCTGGGTGGATTGTTGTGTTCGCCGCAGTCTTGCTAACAATTCTAGGGGTCGAAACAATTAGCACAACTCGGCCAAGCACCGCGGTTCGACAAATGGTTCTTGGAGCAGTCGGTTTTGGTTTGGCGTTTGCGGTTGCTTTTGTGCCGCAGAGAAGGTTACGGCAAGCGAGTTGGTGGTTATACGTTGGTGGTTTGTTGTTGTTGCTATTTTTGCTTGTTCCGGGTGTGCCAGACTTTATTGTCCATCCACGTAACGGTGCGCGTCGCTGGATTAACTTGGGCGTAACAGATTTTCAACCCTCAGAATTATTGAAAATTGCTTTTGTTCTTGCATTGGCATCTTATTTGCGTTTTAAAGAAAATTACCGTCGGATCGGTGGGTTGCTTCTATCTTTGTTTGTTGCAATTCCACCCATGTTTTTCATTCTTGTGGAGCCAGATCTTGGAACGGCGATGTTGTTTATCCCCGCATTGATTGCGATGCTTATTGCAGCCGGCGCCAAATACAAACACTTGTTGATAATTACGCTGTTGGCAATAATTGCGGCGGGGTGTATGTATCCAATTCTTCGTCCGCACCAAAAAGGCCGAATCCAAGCACTTATAGCCCAAGTGCAGGGCGATGACCGGTATGAACAAACAATTGGGTATCAGGGCGCTCGAGCCATGACGCTTATTGGTGCGGGGCAAATGTTCGGGGTTGGTAAAGAGGAATCGCGCCAGTTGCTGCGAGCAAACCACCTTCCAGAAGAACACAACGATATGATTTTTGCTGTAATTTCTTTGCGTTTTGGGTTTATTGGAGCGGTTGCTACTTGGGCTTTGTATGTATTACTTGGTCTTGGAGGGCTTGGTGCGTCCCTCGGTTGTAAAGATCCATTCCCCCGATTAGTTGCTGTTGGTTTAACGACAATTTTGCTCTCGCAGATGGTGATAAATACTGCGATGACCATTGGCTTAGCCCCAATCACCGGCTTGACTCTACCTTTTATTAGTGCTGGTGGCTCTAGTTTGGTCGTGGCTTGGCTCATGGCGGGTATCCTGTTCGGTATTGCGATGCGAAGAGATCCCCGAATGACCCGTGAAGGGTTTACATTTTCAGATGAAGGAACGATGCAGTGACATCTATTAGTAAAATACCAGAAAATTTTGAACAACTTGTTGCTGATTTAGGAATCGAGTTTGATGATGGAGATATGCAACAGCTTGGTTTGTATCTTGATTTATTGCTCGAAACAAATAAGCAATTTAATCTAACAGGAATCAAATCACCAGAAGAAGCGTGGACAAAGCATATCTTGGATTCAATTTCGTTGATTCCATCTCTTGTAAAAGAAAACGTTGAGCATGTTGTGGATGTTGGTAGTGGAGGCGGGCTTCCGGGAATTCCATTAGCGATCACGATGCCAGAGGTCACGTTCACCCTTGTTGAAACGACACAGAAAAAAGCTCTGTTTTTGTCGCATACAGTGGAAACACTTGGGCTAGAAAACGTAACGGTTATTTCGGAGAGAGCTGAAAACTTATCAACCAAAGACGGCGGATTTAGGGAAATTGCAGACGCAGTTATCGCACGAGCCGTTGGTCCCCTTAATGTTCTTTTAGAACTAACGATTCCATTTGCAAAGGTGGACGGCGTTGTTCTTGCAATTAAAGGTGAGCGGGCACCGATTGAAGTGGAAGAATCTCGCAAAGCATTGCATGTGTTGAAAGCAGAAGTAGAGTCAAGTGTGCGAACGACAACCGGAACCATTTTGACTATTCGAAAAACAGATGCAACGCCAAAAAAATATCCACGCCTTGCTGGTGAACCAAAACGTTTGCCTATTGGAAAAGGCGAGAAGCGTTAATGACTATCGAGCCGATGTTCACAGACGGTGGACCGCTAAGTAAAGTTTTACATGAATGGGAACCAAGGCAGCAGCAGGTTGATATGGCTTCTGCCGTAGCAGAAGCACTCGAATCAAAAAAACAACTTCTTGTTGAAGCAGGAACTGGTGTAGGCAAATCATTTGGATACCTTGTGCCTGCCATTCGACGAATTATCGAACACGGCGAGACAGTCGTTATCTCAACAAACACAATTACATTGCAAGAACAAATTGTCAATCACGACGCACCAATTTTGCATGAAGCATTTGGTGGTGGATTTGAAACTGTTTTAGTGAAAGGCCGTGCTAACTATATTTCGTTGCGGCGTTTGAGCAGAGCAAAGTCGCAGCGAGCAACACTTCTTCATGGTGGAAACGGCGCAGAGCAGTTAGAGCAAATCGATGAATGGTCAAAAACAACAGTAGATGGGTCTAAGTCTTCGTTGCCTTTTTTGCCACGTGGCGATGTATGGGAACTTGTTAAAAGTGAGGGAAGTCGTTGCTTAGGTAGAAAGTGCCCGACATACGAAACTTGTTTTTATCAGAAGTCAAGGCGCGCAATGGAACGTGGCAATCTTCTTGTTTGCAATCATGCGCTGTTCTTTTCTGATTTAGCATTACGCATTCAAGGCGCAGGTTTTTTGCCAAGATACGATCATGTTATTTTTGATGAAGCGCACGCTATTGAAGATGTTGCGGCGGATCATTTTGGTGCATCTATATCTGAAAATCAAGTTGAATACTTTTTGCGTTCACTTGTTCCTGTTTCAAGAAGCCGTGCAACAAAAGGTTTTTTGCATCTGCTTGAAGCAAAGGGGTACAAAACGGAGTTACTTTCGCAATGTGTTGATTTAGTTCATCACTGTCGCGAGCAGGCGCAGTCATTTTTTGACGCACTTGTGCAATGGAAGTTAGACTTCGCGCCTTCTAACGGAAGAGTGTCGAAGCCCGGTGTAGTAGATGATTGCTTAAGTGGGCCTTTGTTAGCACTTGGTAAACACTTATCTTTGTTGCGTGAATCACTCGAAGACAATTCGGAATCTGTTGAAACCGGTGGTTTTTCGGTGCGGGCAATGGATATGGCTGGCGCCTGCTCTTCATTGATTACTCAGGAACGTTCTGGTTGTGTCTATGCAGTGGACGGTGTCCCGCATTACACAAGTGGTGCAGCAAAAGCAAAGCCAGTGCTGAAGTGTATGGCTGTTGATGTTTCTACGTTGTTGCAACAACATTTGTTTGACGGTGAGCAATCGGTCATATTGACATCAGCGACGCTTGCAACCGGCGGAGGCGATTTTTCACTAATGAAATCTCGTCTTGGTTGCAAGGATCCAACCGAGTTGCAGTTAGGTAGCCCATTTGATTACCCAAGGCAAATGCGCGCTTGGGTAGACTCCTCCATGCCTGAGCCCTCAAGTGATCAGTACACTCAGCGGTTAGCAGACCGTGTTGTTGATTTAGTTGGACGAACAAACGGTGGTGCGTTTGTTTTATTCACAAGTTACCGCATGCTTCAGAAAGTAGCGGAACTTGCAAAAGATGAAATTGAAGGTAAGGGACTGACCTTTCTTGAGCACGGTGCAAAAATATCGAGGACGGCTCTACTTGAACAGTTTCGTGAAGATGAAGGCGCAGTTCTATTTGGCACATCAAGTTTTTGGCAGGGTGTGGATGTTCGCGGGCATAACTTACGCAACGTTATTATTACAAGGTTGCCGTTCGATGTTCCTGATCGGCCACTCGTAGAGGCCCGCCAAGAGAAAGTAAAAGAAGCAGGGGAAAATCCCTTTATGAAAGACCAGTTGCCTAGAGCAGTCATTCGATTTCGTCAAGGAATCGGCAGGTTGATTCGTTCAGGTGACGACAAAGGCGATGTCTCTATTTTAGATTCTCGCGTGGTTCGAAAGTTTTATGGAAGTGCTTTTTTGGCAGCGCTTCCAGAGGGCGTAGAAGTCGTTGATCTAGCGACAGAAGATTGTTGTGATTTTTAACTTTCGAGTATGATGCGAATATGACAGTATTTAAAGCTTACGATGTTCGCGCGGTCTATCCAGAACCGCTTAATGAAGAAGCAGCGCGAAAAATTGGGTTGGCAACTGGCTGTTTACTTCTTGAAGAAGCGGGCGGAAAAGGTGCAATTGTTGTGGGTCATGATATGCGACCTAGTTCACCATCACTTGTTGCGTCCTTAAAAGAAGGCTTGCTTTCTTCAGGTGCTGATGTCATTGATGTTGGATTGGTTGATACGCCTTTTATCGCATTTGCAGTAAATCATCTGGGTGCTATTGGTGGTGTTCAAACAACAGCGTCGCACAATCCTATTCAGTACAATGGCTTTAAAATTTGCAGGGCAAAAGCAAAACCAGTGGGGATGGGGACAGGGTTGGAAACAATCGAGTTAATGGCAAATGATCATGATGAACAGGCTGTCTCTGCATTTCGAGGAGGGGAAACCTCCGTTGATTTGTGGAAACAGTACAAAAGTCATGTATTCACGTATCTTGATCCGAGAATACAATCTGGAGAGATTGTAATTAAAGCAGCTATAGATGCTTCAAATGGCATGGCTGGCACGATGGTGCCAAAATTGTTTCGTGATGTCAAAGGTCTTGAATTGATTGAGATTAACTTTGAAAACGATAAAGGTGTTTTTGTGCACGAGCCAAATCCACTTGTAGATGCGAATTTGCAACAAACAATTGATGCCGTAAAAGAACACGGGTGCAATCTTGGAATTTGTTTTGATGGTGACGCCGACAGATGTATGGTAGTGGACGAGAATGGGATAATTGTTGGGTGTGATTTAGTTACAGCATGGCTTGCTCCTAAGTTTTTAGAGAATGAGACTGATGGCGCAATCGTTTTTGATTTGCGTTCAAGCCATGCCGTTCGTAATTCCATCAAAAATGCTGGCGGTAATCCAGTTCGTGGAAGAGTGGGGCATGTCTTTATGAAGCAAGCAATGGCGGAACACGATGCGTCATTTGGCGGCGAGTTGTCTGGGCACTTTTACTTCCGAGATAATTTTTACGCAGACAGCGGCGCTATGGCATTTGCCGCTGTAGTTAGCGCAATTGCAGGCAGCAAGCAAACGATGAGTGAGCAAATTGCTCCGCATCGCACCTTCCGCCAGAGCGGTGAGATAAATTTCGAAACTCCAGACAAAGACGCTGCTATGGCTATGCTTGTTGCTGCATTTCCTGATGCAACGGTTGATCGTCTTGACGGCGTGACGATTGATTGCGGTGAATGGTGGTGTAATGTTCGAGCGTCAAACACCGAACCACTTCTTCGATTGAATCTGGAAGCGTCAACCCAAGACGAAGTTTCTGCGCATGTTGCTGAAGTTTCCAACTTCCTCGGCACTCGAGTCGACCATTAATCTACCCGCGGTAGATAAACGGAGTTATTTTTAGCGTCTAACTCGGGGTAGATTTTGGTCTACCTGCGCTAGTTCTTGTGTACTGTAATCCATGTTTTTCTATCATTTGTTCAGTCCAATCATCATCCCCATAAGGAACTCCGAATTCCATTGATTCTTTTAACCTTGTGGCTTGAATTGCTGTTAATTTTAGAGGTGTGGTCAGTAGCTCAGTAATGCAGGGATGATGAGGAGCAGGACCTTTAGCTAATGGAATTACTGACAATGGAATATCACTTCGCACCCTTTTAGCGGAACCCCATTCCCAATCAAATGGATTAATAACTAAATTAGCTCGCACAGGATTAAGTGCTAGATAATTTCTCAAGCGATGTAAATGTGAGCCAGGTTTTACAGGAAACGCTTTGAATCTCGATTGGTAGACAGACCCATTCCCAACTGTGTTTGTTTTCTTGCGTTTGTTTCTAGCATGCGTGCCTGAAAGCCATTGCATGAAATGAGATACTTGGTACTTAGTGTCTGGTTTAACAAGCATATGCCAATGATTTGGCATTAACACCCACTCAAATATATCAAGATCAAACTTTGCGATAGCTTTACACAATAGATCGCGATATTGGTCATAATCTTCTGAGCAGTGATAAAGGGTGTTTCTATCAACTCTTCTGTTGAGAATGTGTAGTACTTGTCCTGAATAATCGGGTCTAATTCTAGTCATATGAAAACTATCTCATAATTCTTAGTCAAATCTCTAGGAAAAGAAGTTTTTTGATCAAAAAGTATCAACCCCGAGTAAGAAGTGAAATTGAGTGCATTTAATCTACCGCGGGTAGATTATTCGCCGGCGATAGTGCCGTCCCAAGGAGAGGAAGCGGTAGCATGAAGTTTGCGGGGAATGCGTCCAGAGCGGAAACCGTAATACCCAGCATCGCAAGCAAATTTCATAGCAAGTGCCATATGCACAGGGTCTTTTGCATGCGCAATACCGGTATTAAGTAACACGCCATCTGCACCAAGTTCCATGGCGATAGTTACATCGCTTGGCGTGCCAACACCTGCATCAACAATAACGGGATAGTCAGGATCTCCGCCGTGTTCAGGTTTTTTAAGTAAGTCAATGCACAATTTAATTGCGCAAGGGTTTGCAATTCCTCGACCAGTGCCAATTGGGCTGCCTGCAGGCATCACACATGTTGCGCCAGCATCACGAATGCGAGTCGCCATAATTGGATCATCATTTGAATAGCACATTACTGAAAAACCATCGGCAACAAGTTCTTTGCAAGCTTCAAGTGTGCCAACTGGATCAGGCAGCAGGGTAGTTTTGTCGCCCAGAACTTCAAGTTTTACCCAACTACTACCGGGGTTATTGAGTTGTTCTAAAATATCTCGTCCGAGTCGAGCAACACGAATAGCATCTTCTGCCGTAAAACATCCAGCGGTGTTTGGTAGAATGGTGTATTTATCGCAATCAATGAATTCTAAAATCGAACGTCCTTGTTCATCGACAAGTCTTTCGCGGCGAACAGCAACGGTCACAGCGCTGCACCCGCTTGCGTCTAATGCTTGTTGCATAGTTTCGTAATCGGGGTATTTCCCGGTGCCAACGACGAGGCGGCTAGTTAGTGAAATATCTTTCAGTTGGAGTGCTGGAATAGTCTTTGTAGTGGCAGTTGTCATTTCTTTATCCTCCTCCAACGAGCGAGACAATTTCGACATTGTCTCCATCTTGGAGTGTGTATTCATTTCTTTGTTTGTGGGGCACGAGGGCATTGTTTACCTCGATTGCACAGAGTGTTTTTTCAAGATCAAGCTGGACGAGCAATTCCTGCAATGTTACATCGTGTTCAAACTCTTTATTTTTTCCATTCACTGTTATCACGATGAAATTGTACCAATCAGTGGTGTAAGAAAATTGGACGAGTAGAATTTTCCAAGGCAAAACGTGCCGTATCGCCAAGTAATTTTCGACCTATTTTAGTTCGTTTAGCGGCACCAAGAACTAACAAGTCAGCCCCGCATTCATCCATCGCATGAATGATATTCGGATTCGGTTTTTCATTTCGGAACATTGTGGCGTGTTCAAAACCGTGTGCTTGGACATACGCGCCTGCATCAGCAAGAAGCTGGTCAGCATCGCCTTCGTGACCAGCGAAACACGTGATTGTCGCTGGCATCGGTTTCCATATATTTAACATGCAAAATGCTTTCATTGCCCGCGCGGCAATAGGTGAGCCATCGTAGGCAATCATTGCGCGCTGAATTGGCCTGTGGTGCTCTGCAACAGCAAGCAGTGGTCGAAGACCGTTGCCTATGACATCGAGTACGAGGTCTCCATGGTTATTAAGCACCCCGTATTCAAAGAGACCCCGCAATCCAATAATGGTTAAATCGTGGTATCGCCAATCCGCAAGCAGTCGTGTCGCGCTGTCGCCTTCTTCTCGAAGCACTTGGTGTCGAACATTGCCTGCACTGCAAGCGCTATCAAAATCAGCAATTGCTTGTTCGATATGTTCTAGCGCTAATCGCATGCGATGGTCTGCAAGTTCATGCGCAATTTTTGCGCCGCCAATTGGAATTGGTCCAACGTCGAGTAATTTATTCGGGTCAATAATTGTCACACCGGTTAACTCCGCATCGTGTTCTTTTGCTAATTCAACTGCGTGTTCAATTGCAGAAGTAGTGCAAGGTGTTCCACTGAGAGCTACTAAAATTCGTTTAATCATTGGAAGTCTGCCTTACATCAAAAAGATGAGGGTAATAAAAATGAAAATCGGGACCAACACGGGGATACTGTACTTAAACATATACCCAAAGAAAGAGGGCATCCTTATGCCTTCTTGTTCTGCGATGGCCTTCACCATAAAGTTTGGCCCATTGCCAATATACGTCATTGCTCCCATAAATACAGAGCCAAGACTTATAGCAATCAATAAATTGATTGGAACTGCACCATCGTTCACCTGCATCATGTTGTTTTCAGGTAATGACTGTGAAAGTTTAAAGAACACAACATAAGTAGGCGCGTTGTCAAGGAAACTTGAGAGTGTGCCAGTTGCCCAAAAGAATTGCCATGGCTTGTTCATTGCGCTGGTAATCGTTTCGCCGCTTGCATTGAGCACCATGAGCGGGACTTGCATCGCAATGAAAATGCCTGAAAAAAGTGCGCCAACTTCAACAATAGCAGCGTACGTAAAATTGTTCGCCGTGCGAATGGCTTTCTTGGTCATGCCCAGCGAAAGAGCGACAAAGAACAGCATGACGAGTTCACGCATGTATGGAAATGGGTGCCAAGAAGTACCTATAAGTGTTTTGTTCGAATCTATAAACGCTGCAGAGGCAACAATGCCGCCGATGAACAAGAAGTTTAGCTTGCCATTTAAGCGCAACGGTTCTTGTTGCAATTCATCACGAAGATGCGATCGGTCAGTTTCTTTGTTCCATAGAAACGTGTCCCAAACAAAATACACAACA
>CAWLAZ010000012.1:0-17765 GCA_963854955.1 Phycisphaerae bacterium
TGCGATTATCGATGCGTTTCAACAAATTGAAACGTGGAATGCAGAAACTATCGACGAATGCTTACGTGTTCTAGCTGACGAACTTGCAGACGGTAACCTTGGCAAGATTGCACAGCCGGTTCGCATTGCAGTTGCGGGCGGGCCAGTGAGCCCTCCAATTGGCGACACGCTTGTTCTTCTCGGTAAGGAGTCAACGGTTTGCCGACTTACTAGGTGCCATGAATACTTTGCGAGTGCATGCGATGCCTGAAGTACCGACAGCTGTAACAACTAAAGATGAAATTGCTCTTGAGGGCATCCTTGACTATGCGGGTTTGTTTCCGCCAGCAGATTTGACAATGCAAACAGCCGTGAACAACTGGTCGGCTTATCTTCAAACCGAAGACAGTTGGATGCTTGCTCGTTTGATTATTCCAGCGAGCCGGCTTGATGAGTTTGTGCAATGCGCTAAGGAATTGCTGCCGCAATCAGAGGAAGAGATGTGGCAATTGAGTGTATTGCTTCCGCCGGCATCCAGCGACAAGTTTGAAGATGCCGTCCAAACAACAATAACATTTAACGAATCTGATTGCGGTGCAGTTGCCAATGTTGTTGAATTCAAAGCAAATACCGCAAGTGAAATTGATACAGCGTTAGAAATACTCCACGATGATTTGTTCCCTTACATCGAGGTCCCAATTGACGAAGACCCTCGTGGGCTTATCGCTTGCCTTTCTGGTGCTATTGCTGGCGCTAAGGTTCGTACAGGCGGTGTAACTTCAGATCTCTATCCTTCAAGCAGTACACTTGCACGGTTCATCCATAGTTGTGCTGTTGCCGGGCAAGCGTTTAAAGCAACTGCTGGGTTGCACCACCCAAGCAGAAATAAAAACGAAAGTATTGACGTTGCTGAGTACGGCTTTTTATCCGTTCTTCAAGCATCAGCAGCAGTAAGTACACGAGATGCGAGTGTTGAAGAAGTTGAACAGATACTTCTTTGCGATACTCCTGACCTTTCATTATTTAGCGAAACAGAATTAGAGCAAGTTCGTGCTGAGTTATTTAATTCACTTGGGTCGTGTTCATTTGATGGCCCAAGAACGGACTTGCGTACTATGGGATTACTTAAGGAATCGAAGAAAAATGATTGACCACACACATGACATGTCAGCAAACAGTTGGGTAAAAATGGGAAATGGAAAAAATGACTTCCCCATCCAGAACCTTCCTTGGGGCATGTGCAGTAAAAACGGCATCGTTGTCGCTATTGGCGAGCAAGCAGTCGTGCTTCGCGAAGCAATTGCTCTTGGAAAATTAAAAGTTTCGAAGGACGTTTCAAGCGCACTTCAACAAGATTCGCTCAATGATTTTATGGCATTAGGCCATGAAGTCTGGACGCTTATTCGGCATGAACTGTTTGCATTACTTTCCGGCGACCCATGTCCAGAAATTCTTTGTTCTATGGCAGATTTGCAGATGATATTGCCTGCAACTATTGGCGACTATACCGATTTTTATGCAGCTCGAAATCACGCAACAAATGTTGGCAAAATGTTTAGACCAGACGGTGACCCATTAATGCCAAACTATTTGCACTTGCCTGTTGGCTATCACGGAAGAGCAAGCAGTGTTGTTGTTTCTGGGACAGATATACGTCGCCCAAACGGCCAGTTGAAACCAGAAGATAGTGCACCCATTTTTTCGCCATGCAAATTACTTGACTATGAACTGGAATTCGGAGCATTCATCGGCAGCGGCAACAAGATGGGAAATCGAATTCCCATGGACGATGCCATGGAACACCTTTTTGGTATTGTCATTTTGAACGATTGGTCCGCACGCGATATCCAAAAGTGGGAGTACCAACCACTTGGACCGTTTAATGCGAAAAACTTTGCTTCGAGTATCAGCCCATGGATTGTAACAATTGATGCGCTTGCTCCTTTTAGAAAAGAAGGGCCTGCAAGGCAAGAGGGCGATCCAGAATTATTGGAATACTTGATGCCTGTTACCGATGATGTACTTGATGTTTCGTGTTGTGTTTCCATTTCATCTGAAAAAATGCGTAGTGAAGATACATCTGCAATGCAACTTACAAAAAGTTCTTTGACGAATTTGACTTGGTCATTTGCGCAAATGCTTGCGCACCACACAAGCACAGGTTGCCCGATGAACAGCGGGGACCTTATCGGTTCAGGAACGATTTCTGGTGAAACCAAAGACAGTCGCGGTTGTTTACTTGAATATACATGGCGTGGAACGGAGCCAATAAATATGCCAGACGGCACGCAGCGCCGATTTTTACAAGATGGCGATGAACTGACAATTAAAGCATGGTGCGAATCAAACAACGCTGCTCGAATTGGCTTCGGGAGTTGCACAGGAATAATCCTGCCAGCTAATTAACCGCGAGTAAACCAAGCTAATCCCCCCGTTTTATCTACCGCGGGTAGATAAAACGGGAGGTTTATAGAGTTGAACTCGCGGTTAATTAATTGGTTAGCCCGATGGGATCGGTTTCCAGTCTGCCCATGACTTTGGATAGGCATCGTCGTCGATGTCCATTGCAGCCTTAGTCGGGAAGAGTGGTCTAAACGTATCGCACATTATGACAAGTTCATCCGTAAATGTTTTGTCGAGGGAGGATTCAACAGTCCCTGGGTGCGGACCGTGAGCAATGCCTTGGGGATGCATGGTGAGTGAACCCTCGCCAACACCTTTGTGCGCGGTGTATTTGTTATCGCAGTAGTACATAACTTCGTCGCTGTCCACGTTTGAATGGTTGTATGGGACTTTGATTGCTTGAGGATGGAAGTCCAACATACGAGGTGCAAAAGCACAAATCACAAAATCCCCAGCGGTGAACACTTGGTGGGTTGGCGGCGGCATGTGGTGCTTCCCAACGATTGGCGAGAAGTCCATGGCATTAAAGCAGTATGGATAGTAACAACCGTCCCACCCAATAACATCAAGCGGGTGGTAAGGGTACATATAACTGTGGACACTCTTGAGTGCTTTAATGCGCACTTCGAAGTCACCAATTTCATCGTGGACGAGTGGCATTTCTGGAATACGTAAATCGCGCTCGCAGTACGGTGCATGTTCAAGAAATTGCGACGTTTTATCACAAATATATCGTTTTGGTGGATGGATATGCGATGCGTTGGCTGTTTCAATAAACATGAAACGGTTAACAGGACCTTCGGCAGGTGCGGCATCAAAAATCATTTTGTAAATGGTGCCTTTTGGAATGATTATGAAATCAAATTTTTTGAATTTCAGCGTGCCGAACATGGTGGAGACCGTACCGGTGCCGTTGTGAATAAACAAGCATTCATCGCCTTGCCCATTTTTGAAGTGGTACTTCATTTCAGAATTCGGAATGCACACACCCATTTCACAATCGGCGTTGCCGAACAAAACAGTTCGTCCCGTTACAGGATCGCCTTTAGGGTCCATTCTGTTGGAGATTAGATGTCGCATACGCATCACATTTGTTTCAACGTATTCTTGTTCTGTTGAGTATTCGTGTTTCCAGCCAGCAACTTGCGTCGGTGGATGAATGTGGTACATGGTCGAGGATGGTCCGGTGAATCCCTCGGTGCCAAACACTTCTTCGGAGTAAAGCACGCCGTCTGGGCGTCGAAATTGAATATGACGTTTCGCTGGAATTTCACCAAGAGTTGTGTAATATGGCACGGTTAAGAATCCTTTTGGGAGGGATTGTATAGTTTTAGAGGTTGCCGCGGCGGTCTTGCTCAAGTTCGAGTGCTTCGAAAAGCGCTTTAAAATTACCTTTGCCAAACGATTGGCTTCCACGTCGGCAGATTATCTCGAAGAACAGCGTCGGTCGATCTTGCACTGGGCGTGTAAAGAGCTGCAATAAATACCCTTGGTCATCTCGGTCAACGAGAATGCCAAGATCTTGAACGAGTTGTTTTTCTTCTTCGATGTCGCCAATTCGATCCCAGAGTAATTCGTAATACGCATCAGGTAATTGAAGAAAGTTAACGCCTCGTTTACGCAGTTCAGCAATAGAAGCAAGGGCATCGTCTGTTCTAAATGCGAGATGCTGCACGCCTGGTGTGTCGTTATGCCAATCGAGGTATTCTTGAATTTGACTTTTACGTTTACCTTCTGCAGGTTCATTGATTGGAAATTTGATGAGCCCACTTCCAGATGACATAACTTTTGACATTAATGATGAAAATTCAGTCGATATATCAGCATCGTCGAAGTGTTTAAACATCGAAAATTCAAGTACCTTTTCATACCAATCGACGGTTTTATTCATGCCGTTGAATTCAACGTTCCCCACACAGTGGTCGAGAAATTTCAAGCCGCATGGGTTATCCTTGTTAAATTGGTTGAGCGGGTGTTCCATTTTTTCAAAGCCAGGAAAAATTAATCCGCCTTGTTTTAACTCTGGAAGTGTATATGTGCCCGTTCGTGAAACAAAGGTATGGACTACTTCGCCGTAGGTTTTGATTCCTGCCCTTGTTACTTTGCCTTCTTCGCCCCCAACGGTGTAGGGTTCATAGGCGGATTCTGCACCATTTTCAATCGCACGGTTGTATGCTTTTTCTGCATCAAACACAGTGAATGCAATGTCTTTTACGCCATCTCCGTAAAGATTGGTGTGTCGTTGCGCGGGGTGGTCTTTCGTTAAGCCTGTTGTAATGAGTATCCGAATATTACCTTGCGTAAGCAGGTAGGAAGCTTCGTCCCGGTTGCCCGTTGTAAGGTCATCATATTGTGCGACTTGGAATCCAAATGCATACGCATAATAAAACGCGGCTTGTTTTGCATTGCCAACATAAATGCAAACATGATCTACATCGATGAGGTGAAGTGGGTCGGTGTTTGTGCAAACTTCGACAGCAGTTTCTTGAATTGGCTTGGGTGTTTCAGTCGTCATAGGTACTCCAAAATTTTAAAAAGTTCTGAAGCAACCATAATACACTTGTCACTTAATAATGGAAGGAAAAACTCGCTACTTTCTTGAAAAACCGCTATTCAAAGCATTAAATCTAATTTTATTCTCGCTGAGGAATTTATTTCTAAAATAAAAGTCGGTGAGGATTTTATTCGAACCCGCCGTTATTTAGTAGGAAGATAACAAGGCATCCAATGAACAAAAATAGAGAGCCCAGTATAAAGAAGAGGCACCCAGGTAACTGCTTTGCGGTATCGCGCCAGCCAGTTTGTCGGTACTCAGAAGTACGGCTTTTGCCACATTCGGGGCAAGTTGAATCATCCCCAGTTTGTACTTGCATGTCATACCCACAAGAAGAACAAAATACCCCTGATGGGTGCTCCGCGTAGAGTTTGACCCAAAAAACCCCGCTTGTCATAAAGGCTAATCCAATCATGATAAAAAGGATAATCATGAATATTTTGTTTGGATTTATTCTGAATCCCAAAAATCCAATGATCAAATATGTGCATAAACCGACGATTCCAATCGATAGAGCAAGGATGAATGATTTATTAAAGAATTTAGGGTGTTTTGATGGCACAACTTATTTTACATACTACCGGAGCCACTTTTTGCGAATATGTGCGATGGCACATATCATGTACATATATGGCAAAAGCAAAGATACAAAAGAATGTCCTCGAGACAGTGGAACCAATCGGTGAACGCGTACTCATTCGAAAGGACGAAGATCGGAAAATCACTAAAGTTGGTATCCACCTCCCTGACAAAATTGAAATTCCCACAATTACGGGAAGGGTTGTCACTGTGAGCACGGTTATAGACAATAATCCCGACTACCCAATTCAGCAATACGACAAAGTGTTGTTTAATCCAAAGCAAAGTATTCCTGTGGACTTCGAAGGCGATAATCGCTTGTTCGTTGTACCTATCGAAGATGTTGTCGCAATTTTTAGGCGAGATTCATGAGTAAGAAGAATAAAGGTTCAGCTGCCGAATCAGTGCCTCTTTTGAAACGAATAGGGCATCGGTCATTACGTGTGCCAGGATCAAAAAGTTTAACTGCGAGGGCGATAATGCTCGGTTCAATTGGTGCTGGAAGAACAGTTCTTTCAAACCCCTTGAAGTGCGACGACACTAATTTGCTTGCTGAAGCATTTTCGAAAATTGGAGTTGGCGTGAAGTGGTCATCTAAAAAACTTATTTTACATGGTGTCGATGGCAAACCGCCACACGGAGCAAACGTAAATCTTGGTGCAGGTGGAACGCCTTCGCGTTTTATGATTGCAGCAGGCGCACTTGCAAAAGCCCCAGTGACTGTTGATGGAAATGGAAAAATGCGAACTCGGCCTATCGGCGAGCTCGTGACAATGATGCAATCACTTGGTGCAACGTTTGACAGTGAAACGTTACCAGTCGAGGTAAACGGCGCAAACATGCAAGGCGGAACCATCGAAGTTCCTGTAACGAAATCAAGTCAATTTATTTCTGCCCTCATGCTTATTGCACCTTTTGTTGAAGGCGGCATAACCATGCATTGCAAGATGCCCGTAACTTCTTCAACCTACATTGACTTAACATCAAACGTGCTTCAGACATTTGGCGTTGCCGTACAAGAAGAGCAAAACGATGATGTGCGTTCTATTACAGTTCCACAAACAAGAATTACGCACCGTGAACTAGATATAGAACCAGATGCAAGTTCTGCCGTTTATTTTGCTGCAGTTGCGGCTCTGCATGAAGGTATGTCTCTCACTCTTGAGGGTTTGAAACTTGATTCATTGCAACCAGACATGGAAGCCATACGCGTGTTGGGCACTATCGGTGCAGAAATTATCGAAGTTGAAGACGGTATAAAAATCACAGGCACCGGAATTGTTCGCGGTTTTGGTGAATTAGATGCTTCTGGTTTTCCTGACGCATCTCTTTGCCTCGCAGCCGTTGCGGCATTTGCTGATTCACCTTCAAGAATATTTGGTCTTGAAACATTACCATTAAAAGAATCAGATCGAATCGAAGTTATGGCACGTTCTCTTGCAAAAGTAGGTTGCGGAGTAGCAGCAGGCGACACCGATATACGAATTTCTCCACTAAAACAAAACACAAAAGTGAAAACTTCTACAGCGATTGATCCAATTGACGACCATCGCATTGCGATGGCAATGGCCGTTGTTGGCACAAAACGTGGTGGTCTTTCGATAGTAAATCCAAGATGTGTTTCAAAAAGCTACCCTTCGTTTTGGACGGAGCTTCGCAAAGTGTACGAAGGACATGACGCTTAATGAAACACTTCAAGGTCTTTGCAAAACGAATGTTGCATTATCGGCTCCGCCTTATTTTGGCACTTGGGTTAGCCGTTTTTTCTGCCATTGGTTTAGGCGTGGGCTTGTTGAGTTTAGGACCAGCGTTATCCCTTATTCTTGATCCCGAGGGTGGGCAATCGCTGTTTGCTTTAGCGACTTCGTTTAATGCAGACGATCACCTCGTTCATATCCCTCAATGGATTGTTTCGCAATTACCGCAAGATCGTTTCGATGGAGTAATCTTTATTCTTATTGGCATTGGATGCTTGACGGTTGTGGGTGGTTTCGCAAACTTTATGCATCAATATTTAAGTGCATGGATTGCGGTGCACGTTGTTGCTGACGTACGAGATGAAGCATTTTCCCACGTTCTTGGTATGGAACTTGGAAGGGTATTACGAAGCGGGGCAAGTGAGTTTGTTTCAAGAATTATTCGTGACACGGAGGCACTACAATCCGGCTTGACTGTGTTGATGGGAAAATCAGTAGCGCAGTTTACAAAGGGATTTGTTGCATTTCTTGTCGCTTGCGTGTTTGATTATCGATTAGTAATAATTGCTGTACTTGTACTACCCATTTTGGCAGTTACGCTGCATCAAATTGGAAAAAAAGTTCGCAGGGGCACAAAGAAATCACTCGAAGCTCAGCAAGAACTACTTCGCATATCAAATGAAGCAGTGCAGGGGCTTCGTGCAGTCAAAGTAAATACTGCGGAACATTCAGTTAAAGAATTATTCAGCGAAGTTAATCAGCAAGTTGTTCGTGCAAACATGAAAGTGCGTACTGCTCGAGCGCTTGGAAGCCCGTTGATGGAGATATTGGCGATTGCCGTGCTCGGCACGCTTGCGGGAATCGCGGCGAAGTCAATCATCGACGGCTCACTTCAGTTTGATATGTTCCTTCTTTCGATCGGTTCACTTGCCATTGCAGGAGGATCGCTTCGCCCGCTAGCGGGGCTTGTTACTGAAATTCAGGCGTCGGATGCACCAGCGGATCGATTGCTTCAGATTTTACATTTGCCTTCTGAGGAAGAATCGGAACATCCTGAAATTGCTCGTCATAGTAAATCTATTGTCTTTGATGACATTACTTTTGCCTATTCTGAAGATGCGCCTCTGGCGTTGAAAAACTTTTCCGTGACTATTCCTCATGGGCAGCGCGTTGCAATCGTTGGTCCAAACGGGTGCGGTAAAACAACACTCGTTTCTATGTTGCCTCGTCTTCTTACTCCACAATCGGGTTCCATCCAAATTGATGGCACTGAAATTGGTTCCGTGGACTTGCATTCATTGCGAAATCAACTGGGCGTTGTCACGCAAGACACCGTCTTGTTTAGAGGTACGATCGAAAGCAACATTCGCTTTGGCCATGTGGCAACAGATGAAAAAGTTATTTTAACGGCAAAACAAGCACATGCTGATTCGTTTATCAACGGAATGGAAGGCGGGTATTCGGCTGAAGTGTATGAACACGGTACTTCGCTAAGTGGTGGGCAACGCCAACGTCTTGCAATTGCTCGAGCACTCCTCCGTGATCCTTCAATCATGATTTTTGATGAGGCAACAAGCCAAATTGATTCAGAGTCAGAGTCCCTTATCAACGACATGCTCGATACTTTTTGTAAAGGAAGAACGGTCCTTTTGATCGCGCATCGTTTGTCTACCGTGCAATACGCCGATCGAATTCTAGTACTGAATCAAGGCGAACTTGTTGGCGATGGAACGCATGATGATTTACTTCAATCGTGCGACTTGTACCGTCGTCTTGCTGAAACGCAATTGGTGACAGCATCCAATGAAACATAGGATTGAGTTATTTTTGTGCGTGCTTATTGGCTTACTGCTGTACGGACTTAATGGATGTACCCAATCAGTGCCTGTGGAAACTTCAGGGGAACGAATTGTTTCGTTGAGCCCGGGCATTACCGCAACTATTGTAGATATTGGACAAGGCAAAAACGTTGTCGGTCGCAGCGCTTTTTGCACGGCAGTTGATGCACGTATTCCGGTTGTTGGAGATTTGTATTCCGTAGACTACGAACGACTTTTGCGTTTGCGACCAACTAAAGTCTTTGTTCAAAAAACGGCTGGGGAGATAGACTCGCACCTGCTTAAACTAGCAGAAGAAGGCGACTTTTCATTGCACGCTTGGAAGTGCGACCGAGTCGGTGAAATAGCAGCCATGCATGATGAATTATTGCAACTGCTTAGTGTGAAGGGTGCGCCTATGCGAATCACCTTGCAAGAAACAGGAATCCCTTTGCCAGAAACTATTTTGATTATGACGCCTGGATCTGATGGCAAAGCAGGGCTTTGTTTTGGCAGGCAAACCTATTTAGACGATTTGCTCGACATGATGGGCGGTATCAATGCAATCAAATCTTCAGGGTGGATTTCTCTTTCAATAGAAGATATTGCTCGGTTGAGTCCATCGGTTATCGTTGTCATTTCGGATACACAGTTTGCACTTTCTAAAGGTATATTGTCGCTTGATATTCCAATCATTTCTTTCATACATCCCGACGTGTTGATTCCATCGAGTAGAATTACAGAGGTTGCAATTGCATTGCAACATAAGATCCGAGCACAATGAAAACGAAGAATATAGTTTTGTTGATTTTATTAGCGCTGTTGCTTATCGCTGCAGCAGTGTTTAGATTGATGATAACTCGAGATGTCGATGGAACGCTTTCGCTTGCGATGCCAGAAGATACATTTTTAATGTATCGACTTGTGCCGCTGGTTTCAGCATTGATTGTTGGTTCTGCATTGGGTGTTTCTGGAATGGGATTGCAAGTGCTTCTTCGTAACCCTTTGGCTTCGCCTTGGATTCTTGGACTCTCAAGTGGCGCGGGGCTTGGTGTAATGGCGACTATGTACTTTGAACACGTTACAGGTAACGGTGTATTTGGCGGGCAAACACTTGGTGCGATGGCGGGTGCTCTATTGACTTTACTTCTTGTGTTTGGTTTGTCGCGAAGGCGCGGTGGTATAGACCCAATGACAATGGTGCTTGTTGGCGTTGTCGTTTCTGTGCTTTGCGGTGCGGGCATAATGGTGTTTCAGCACTTAGTTCCAATGGGATTACGCGGGTCGTTTACCACGTGGCTGATGGGCAGTTTGCCCGAAGTTGAATCGTGGGGTCGATTAGGAATACTTGGTGCAATCGTGCTGATTGGCATTTCGCTTATCGCGTGGTGGGGACCTACATTGGATGCTGCTTGTCTATCCGACGATGAAGCAAAAAGTGTTGGTGTTGATTTGCCGAAGGTTCGAAGGCGATTGTTCGTGACTTCAAGTTTGCTTGCTGCAATTGGCGTAATTCTTGCGGGTCCAATTGCGTTTGTTGGTTTGATTGCACCGCATGGTGCTCGATTAATTATGCGCAGTTCACATCGAACACTTTCGATTGGAACGGCACTTGTTGGCGCACTTCTATTACTTGCCGCGGATGACATTCGACAAGTTATTGATTTAGGCACAGGCAGATTACCGATTGGTATTGTGACAAGTATTATTGGCGGTCTTGTGTTTCTTGTACTCTTGCTTCGTGGAAAGGGGCGAATATGAGACTTAAACTTTCAGGCGTTACTGTTCGGTATGGCGTACGCACAGCGATTCGTTCTATTGATGCGGGCATTGAAGGCGGGAAAATTGTAGCGGTGCTTGGCCCGAACGCTTCAGGAAAAACAACATTACTACGAACCATCGCTGGCTTGCAAGTGCCAGCTGCAGGACTTGTAGAACTTGATGGGGCAAACGTCAGCAAGATGAAGCCGCATGATCTTGCCTCGAAAGTTGCGTGGGTACCACGGGTTGGTGAAGTTTCAAGTTCGTTTACTATCAGAAAAGTTGTTGAGCTTGGACGGTATGCACTTGGGCCTTCAAGGCAACGAGTGGAAGATGCGTTGGCAAAAGTGGGCTTACTCAGCCGTAGCGACTCACTTTGGTTTGAAGCGAGTGCGGGCATGCGCCAAAGGGCTGGAATTGCTCGGGCGCTCGCTCAACGAACTCCAGGTGGAGTGCTCGTGCTTGACGAGCCGACTTCTGCGTTGGATTTGCGCCATATACGAATGGTGGGTGATGTCCTCCGACAGTGTGCTTCAGAGGGTGATATTGTTATTGCTGCTGTTCATACTATGGCGTTCGCTTTAGATGTCGCAGATGAAGTTATCGTGTTGCGAGACGGTCAATTAGTCCTTGCGGGAGATTCGAGCGCTGTGTTGACACCGAGTTCACTTGGGGATGTATTCGGAGTTGATTTAGCTTGGGCAACAGACGATGCCGGAAATCGCCATCTTGTTCAGCCATAATCTCCTGTTATTTGGCGTATACTGTTTCGTATGAAGGGTGTAACCTATCTCATCATAATGAGCGTTGTTTGGTCGATTATCTCGAGCATCATTGAAAAACGTAAAGCAAATGCAAAAAAAGCCGCGCAACAGGGTGCTGGCGTTTCAACACAACTGCAAACTCCTCAAATTTTGAAGGTTGACCCTGTGACCGTGAAGGTGGAATCGCTGCGTCGCAGGCGTCGCCAACAGCCTCAAGTTGTTGCTCAACAAAGTGCTCCTAAATCTTTGAAGCCACAAAAAAATGCTACTCTGATTAAATCCATTGCACCGTTGCATGTTGAGGATTGCCCTTTATCTGCGCAAACGTTGACGCAACGTCAGCAATCTCCTTCAAAACAACTTGCCCTGATGCTTAAAAATAAGCGTAACTTACGTACGGCTATGGTCTTATCTGAAATTCTCAATAAGCCCATCTCTCAGCGTTAATTTTTTTACAGTTAATCCCACATCTGAGGGTGTACTAACGCCCTCTAAACATGCATTCATATAAGTTAACTCAGAGCCAATCAAACAAATTAACTCAGAGCCAATCAAATAAATTGACTCAGAGCCAGTTAAATTCAGAGCCATTTAAATTGCGGAGATGGGTGTATTTTCGTGTAAGTTAGGTATACTTTCCCGCAACATTGAGGATGTATACAAATGATTGATATTAGAAAACTAAAAGAACTCGTCAAACTTATGGTCGCAAATGATCTTTCAGAGATGGACCTCAGGGATACCGACGAGCAAGTAACAATACGAAGGCACGGCGATACAGTCGTCACGATGCCACAAGTGGCGCTAGCGCCAGCTGCAGTCGCCGCACCTCCAGGAGCCGTTGCAGAAACACCCGCAGCACCAGTAGAAGCTGCAACAGATGGTGGAATTGAAATTGTAAGTCCGATGGTTGGTACCTTCTATATATCAAGGGATCCAGATTCCCCACCATTCGTTTCGGTCGGAGATTCTATAGGCGATGACACAACGGTCTGCATTATAGAAGCCATGAAAATTTTCAATGACATTAAAGCGCAGTGCAAGGGGACTGTGACTAAGGTGCTTGTTGAAAATGGCGAGCCAGTTGAATTCGGTCAAGCGATGTTCATAATAAAACCACAATAAGGCACTATTCACATGTTTGGTAAAATACTAATCGCAAATCGCGGTGAAATTGCGCTTCGGATTATCCGATCCGCGCGAGAACTCGGAATTGAAACTGTTTGTGTCTACTCAGAGGCGGATGCAAGCGCTCCTTGGCTTGAACTTGCAGACCAAACGGTATGCATAGGTAAAAGTCCATCCTCAGAATCATACTTACGTATTGACCGAATCATCTCTGCAGCAGAAATGACGAACGCAGAAGCGATTCATCCTGGGTATGGGTTTCTTGCAGAAAATGCACACTTTGCAGAAATTTGCCGAGATTGCGAAATCGAGTTCATTGGCCCGTCTCCGGAAGCAATGGCTTTACTTGGCGATAAAATTAGTTGCAAGCGTTTGGCTAAAAAAGCTGGAACACCGATTTTTCCAGGAACCGATGGTGAAATTGAAGAAATTGACGAGGCCATTGAAATTGCATCTGAAATTGGGTATCCAGTCATTGTTAAAGCTACCGCCGGTGGCGGTGGTAAAGGGATGCGTGTTGCGAAAAATGTTGATGAACTTCGCGGCGCTGTGACCTCCGCTCAACAGGAAGCAATCGCATCTTTTGGTAATGGCGCTGTCTATCTAGAAAAGTTTTTAGAAAGCGCACGACACGTGGAGGTGCAAGTGCTTGGCGATAAGCACGGCAACGCGGTGCATTTGTTTAATCGTGATTGCACGAGCCAGCGGCGCCATCAAAAACTCATTGAAGAAGGCCCTGCTCCTGGAGTTAATGTAGAAGTCCGCGATCGAGTATGCGAATCTGCTGCAGAACTTATTCGTAATGCGAATTACAGTGGTGCTGCAACAGTTGAGTTCTTAATGAATAAAGAGCAGCAATTCTTTATGCTTGAAGTCAACACGCGCGTGCAAGTGGAGCATCCAGTTTCAGAAATGATTACAGGCGTTGATATCGTCAAAGAATCTATTCTGGTTGCAGCCGGCGAACCACTTTCTTGGAAACAAGAAGATATAAAACTTAACGGGCACGCAATTGAATGCCGGTTGAATGCTGAAGATCCTTCAAAAAACTTTATGCCTCAACCAGGACTGATTGAAGCATGGCAGCCTGCGGGTGGCCCAGGTGTTCGGGTAGAATCACATGTGCGTCCCGGATATAGAATTCCGCCTAATTACGATTCAATGATTGGTAAACTTATTGTGCACGGTCGGGATCGTACCGAAGCGATTGCTCGGATGCGCTCGGCTCTTTCTGAAATGAAGGTCGGCCCAATCGCAACAACTATTCCATTGCATCAACAATTGATGCAAGAGCAACGTTTTGTCGATGCCGACTTTGATATCAATTGGGTCGAACGATTACTTGACAGCTGATTAACGGCGACCGCGAATGGCGTCAACATCGCATGTGCCGATGGTGATGTTGCCAATTTGGAATTCGACAATCTTCTTGCCTTCTGTAACTTGAAAAATAAGTGTCATGTCTTTTGACCGACTTGAAGACAACAAATGCATCGGAAGATCACCAAGCGTGCTCGGTGGAGTCGCAGGTGTCAAGGATAAGTCCATTAACTTTTGGTCACCAATGAAATACCCAATCGGCGAATACTTTCGGCCATCACTGTCCACTAAACTGATGGCAGAAGTTAGGGGTTCAGTTTGTGTTAAAAAACCAAATGCAGCATTTGTGCCTGGGCTTACTTTTAGTTGTACGATTGCAGTGCCTTCATCAGCATAGATGCCTTGGACGGCCATTTTTGATGACGTGCCAGATTGAGACCACTTCGTTGTCAGCGTACCTTCAACTAAAAAGTTATCTTCATTAAATATAATCGTGGAGGGAATTCCATTAACAGAGATTCGAAGTCCTTTAATTTTTGGCGATGCTCGGAACAAATGGGTGATGTCCTTGCCTAGTGAATCACGTTCAGCGGCAATCTCTTCAGCAGATAATGTTCTTCCGCGGTATCGTTTTGCAGAAAGCGCAGAGATAGGTTTTGGGTCGACTAAGGGCAACTCAAATCGAGTGCCACGAATTTGAATGAAACGCGGCTTGAAATCCCTATCTTTTGTATCGAAAGCAAATTTTATGCCTGCGTCTTGCCTTCCAGGCACGCCTGTCGCATAATTGTTCAGGTCGTCAAAGCGGTAGAGTATTTCAATGCCTTCTTTATTTTCTTGTTTCCATGCAGTCGGATGGTATACGTCGGCTTCATCTGAACTACTGGCTTTTCCTATAAGACGAATCTGAGAAGAACCAAGAATAAATTGCCCGCCGTGGTCTTTTGCTTTTGTATTAAACGATACTTGCACAATTACAAGCCCGCTGTCGTCTAGTGCGACTTTAGTCACAGAAGCGGCATCTGGCGCAAGCGACAGCTGCCCTTTGCCATTATCAAAGGAATCACGTAACAATGTTGATTGTTCATTAATTTTTGGATTGAAGTGCGCAAGTGCACCACCGCTCATGTCTGGATGCATGGTTCCAAGTGAAAGTGTATTGAAAAAGGTAGCAGTTAACTGTGAAACATCAAGCCATATAGGGTCGCCGACTTTTTCGACAATGCCGGTGCTTTTGTTACGTGCGGTCCCTTGGTATCCCATGATTTCATTCGTTGATTGCACAAAGCCAGAACCGATGAGACAAATGCCGATTGAGAGGACGCCAGAAAAAGCGCCGACCAATCCGCCGATGCCCATGTTTGCCCACATAGGAAACTTTATGTTTGCCGGCACTAATTTGTCCGACGCTACTCGTAACAACAAGAGCGAAATGCTAAATACTCCAACAAGAACAAGTCCCCAAGCGTAATTGTCCATAGCTCCACCCTTGAGCATCGGCATGGTGATTGGTTCCCACAACGCAAAAGCTATCGCGCCTGCGGCGATGACACATACAAGGTGAAGGATCGAACTAAACAAACCCTCGTTTGCCCACCAGTATGCAATGAGGAGAACGAGGCCAATAATAAGAAGATTAAAAATGATAGTCATGATGTATTACTTACTTGCTTGAGCGGGTTTTTTCGCTTTGCTTTTTGTTTTGTTTACTCGGCCAAATTCTTCGAGACTTGTTTCGCCTGCGGCGACTTTTTGCCAAGCAGATTCTTGAAGTCGGACTAGTTTTTTGTTACGCCTTGCATGTGCCATAGCCGCTTTGAGGTCGCCAGCAAAAAGATGCTTTCTTGAATCGTGGTCTAGGAACATGGTTGCAAAAATGCCAACTTGTCCCATGTATCCAGTGCCTTTGCAAACAGGGCATTGGATAACCTTGTTCTTAAATTCAATTTGTCCGCCTTTACGATAAAGTTGTTCGACGGTATCAATCGGCAAGCCCTGCTTCGCTAAGTCAGGCGATGGCTTGAAGGCAACGCGGCAATTTTCACAAAGTCGACGTGCAAGTTTTTGGAATACAATTGCTTGCAAGCCCTCAAAACTTTTCTTCGGGTCAGCAACCATGCCGGCCCATTTTGACACAAGATCTTTCAATGAAGATGCGGGCATCGATAAGTAAATCAATGGTCCCTCAATGCCCGGTTTGACAGCAATTTTCGCAACTTCTTGATCTTGCACATCTGTTGCAAGAATGACTTCTGGGTCACGGCGAATAATCGTCTGCAGTTGGGTTGCGTACTCTCCGTCAATTTCACCATCCGCATTGTGCGTTATTCCTTCTAGTCCAGCGATGACTTCACGTTCAAGCGTCACGATATTGCTTAGATAGGAGTCGTGTTGACTTAGGATTGCATAGGAAGTTGTTGTAACACCAGATTGTTTTTCACCACCGAGAAGGACAATGCCGTGCCGGCGATCTACTTGTGTGAGTTCATTTAACAATTCGCGTTGTTTCTCAAGAAGACCAAGTGAATTCCAATCGCGGAGCACGCTTTCTCTTCGGTTGAAATCCATCCTAATGTTGTGGATGCTTGATGAACCAGACGCGGTGAGGTCAATGTGGGCATTGCCCGATTTGCCTGAAATTTCAAACTTGCCGGTTTGTTTTCTTCGTACATCGTTTGAATCGGTGCTTGCTGCTTCTTTAAAGAATGCAATTACTTTTGCGCCTTGATCAGGTGAAAGTGTTTCAAGTTTTTCTGAGATGCCATCAACAAAGTAAACGCCTTGGCACCCCTTTGTAGTGAGTTGGAGTTCAATACGTGTTGCTCGATTATCAAATGCTGTTGCAATAATTTCATCAGCAAGAAGATATGTTTCAATTTGCGGATCCTCTTTTTGTGGAACAGTAATCGTTCCTGCTTTACTCTCAAAGCTAATGGAAACTTGCCTGTTTGCTTTAGCAGTTTTACGGCTTTCCAACGAGTTTTTGATGGAATCCAATCCAAGGTGGAATTGCATAGCTTCGGGCACTTCGGCGTTTCGAACTTTCCAATAGGCAAGCACGGGTATGAGCAACACAAATGTTCCCACAGGGAATGCAATGTAAAAGTTAACACCAAAGAGCATGATGGCAAGTGCAATAAATGCGCTACCGATAAAGAACCCATTCCATTTATCTGCATTGAGATGGAGGGATCGTGCATCTTTTTCTAGGTGTGTGCTGATAATCCAGCCCCAGCCAATAAAGGCAGCAAAGATAAAAATAGGTTTCCAAGGACTGAGCAAGAAAACAGGAGTGGCTTCAGAAAGCATGCCGGTGAACATTACGCAATTCCCTTTATTTTCATTTTGAGATCTTCAGGTTTTGGTGTTGCTTCAAGGGCTATTTTTAATGAGACCCACTCAGATTCAACAAGCCGGAGCAGGGCAGTGTTTAAGTCACACATGCCTTCTTCGTGGCTTTTAATTATGACATCAAGCAGTTCGCCTTCGCGGCCCTCCAGGATGTACTTTGTAACAATTGGCGTGCCGAGTAAAATTTCAAGCGCAGGAATACGCGGCGTGTGATCATGCAGTGTTGGCAATAGTTTTTGATACACGATGGCACGTAAGTTGTACGCAAGTAATTTCCTAATTTGTGGTCGTTCGTTTTCGGGAAACAAGTCGTATATACGACCGAAGGTTTGCCATGCAGAAGATGCGTGAATCGTACCGAATACAAGGTGACCAGTTTCGGCGGCACGAATAGCTGCTTCAAATGTTTCTT
>CAWLAZ010000013.1:0-17750 GCA_963854955.1 Phycisphaerae bacterium
AAATAACTCCGCACTTTTCTTTTTTTCCCCCATCCCCCAAATTCCTTTTCCTTTTTCAAAGTGACTATCACTTTGAACACTTTAAAGTCGCGAGAACTGCGAGGGTGCGTTTGGCTTGTTTTTAGGAAAAAAATACATATAGGTCGCTAACAGGACTGCAGAATAGAACGGCGTGTATCATGTTGAGCATGATTACAACAAGCTTCATCGCGACTCTACTCTTTGCTCAAACATCATCATGGACACCGCTTCTCACAGGTGATACGCTCGAAGGATGGACCATAGTCAATGGCGACGCAACCACATGGAGCGCCAAGGACAACATGCTCGTAACAACAGGCAAGCCAACGGGTGTTATCCGCACAAATAAGATGTACGAGAACTTTGTACTTGAACTCGACTGGCGACACATGGTCGAAAATGGGAACGCGGGACTTTTTGTTTGGTCGGATCCAATCCCAGCAAAAGGAGTGCCGTTCACACGTGCCATTGAAGTGCAAATAATGGATGGAAAAGAACTTGACTGGTACACAACGCACGGCGATATCTTTTCCATCTGGGGCGCAAAGATGACGCCCGACAGACCACACCCTCTTGGCGATCACGTGCAACGATGTCTTCCAAGTGAACGCCGGTCAAACCCCGCTCCAGAATGGAATCATTACATCGTGACTTGTATCGACGGCACAATCAAACTTGATGTCAATGGAAAAGTTGTTTCTGGCGGTTTTGATATAACGCCTAGAAAAGGGTACATCTGCTTTGAAGCCGAAGGCACCCCTGCACAATTCAAAAACATTCGCATCAAGGAACTGCCAAATGCAACGCCTGAAATTTCCGCTGATGAAGTTGCAAACGAATCAATCGGGTTCGTCACACTGTTTAATGGGCTTAGCCTTTCTGGTTGGACAATAGACGATGAAACTATGTGGACTGCTGGTGGCAATATTCTGCATTGCAAAACAAAGAGCGGTGTAGCAACAACTAAAAATACCTATGACGGCTACGAACTTATGTTCGATTACAAGTGCAACGGCGAAACAAGCGCTGTCTATGTCGTTATCAACGGCAAGAAAACTGAATTACCCTCTGGAAAAGTTGGCGTATGGAACCGCTTTACTATCCAAGGCGAAGGTGAAACCATCGGGCTTGGGGGTTCAGATGCCAGTTTTACAAATATTTTTGCAAGAAATTTGAAAACTGAAGCATAGTTACGAATTGTCTGCTTTGCAGACATGTCGAACCAACCTGAATTAACCGTCAATGTATCGAAGTCGCTTTCTCTTGCTGAAGAAAATGCGGTTCTTCGTGCACAATTGCACAGAGAACAGGACGCTCGAATTGAAGCTGAAACTGAACTGCTCATGGTGGATTTGGCGCAAGAAAATGGCGACCCCCCACCATCAAGAATGGCCATGATAGTTGGGCTTGCGAAGCTTGCAGAATCTCGTGACGACGAAACCGGCACACACCTTGCCAGGATCCGAAAGTACACAACCATCATTGCTCATGCCTACGCAAAAAAACATCCCGGTTTACTTCCACTTGGTGAGGTTTCTATTATTGGCGCAGCATCAATGTTGCATGACATAGGAAAAGTTGGCATCGCTGACGATGTTCTCCTCCATCCTGGCTCGTTCAGTGAAACACAATTCACTTCTATGAAACGGCACACGACTATTGGTGCAGACATCCTCCTTGCTCTTTCTGAAGAACTTGGCAGTGATCCATGGATTGACACCTCAATTCAAATCGCTTTAAGTCACCACGAGCGCTGGGATGGCAGCGGGTACCCCTTTGGTTTATCCGGCGAAGGCATCAATTTGCCTGCGCGAATTGTTGCTGTCGCAGATGTCTACGATGCGCTCACTTCTGAGCGCGTCTATAAACCAGCCATGCCGCACAAGGAAGCAATTGGAATAATTACACATGATGCAGGTGCACACTTCGACCCAAAAATTGTCGACGCGATCGTATCACAAGAAAATAGTATTAAAGAAGTGCTCGATAAGCTTAGTCGTTAGATTCATTTTTTGAATCTGCAAAACACAATAAGCACCAACCGAGCAGGAAAGCGAGCCATAATCCGTTAGTGATGAGTACCGTAAGCATGCTGGAATTATACACAATCCATCGCACGTTGCGAATATAGCAGTATGATTCATATATGGTCGTACGAACAACCTTGCGAAAAATTGATGGGCACTGGAGTTGGGTCATTCCCGCACTACTACTTATCTCGCTTATTGCGAACATTCTAGGTCTCACGCTCCCTTTCTTAGGAATCGACGAAGCATTTCACAGCAAGATTATTTACAGCTTGCCTCACTCTGTGACTCTAATGTGGCACGAAAAACTCTACTTCATCTCCATACTCATTCTTACTTTTTCCATCATTTTCCCCTTCGTTAAACTACTTTCGCTCATTGCTATTTGGTTTTTACCATGGACTTCTAAAAACAGAGAACGCTACTTGCACGCGATCGAACTTCTTGGCAAATGGTCCTATATGGATATTTTCATTGTCATTCTTTTAATCTCACTTACAAGCCACCAATCGAATATCGCTTCGACAGTGCATGTAGGCGTCTATTTCTTCGTTGGCGCAATCACCTTAAGCATGATTACATCACAAATCATTATGACACTCGCAAGAAAACAATGCGAATCTGAGTTGCCTAAAAAACAATATTCAAAAAAACTAAAATGGATGTTGCTGAACAACATCTACATTGGATGGATCGTGCCAGTCCTCGTATTCGCATCCGCGATCGCTCTTATTGAATCATTGCATGCAACTTTTTTACGTATCAGCCAGTTGTTTCTAGTATCGCGTTCGTACTCAATAAATCAAATCGGCATAGTGCTGAAAGAAGAAAAACACTGGGTTCTACTGACCATACTCGTTGGGACTTTGTTCGTCGTGCCCATGCTTCGGCTCGCGTTGCTTCTCATCTCATGGATTATTCCACTTCATGCACAAGCATACATTAAAGTAAAACAAATCATCGACGTGCTCTCTCGATGGTGCATGCTCGATGTATTTGGGCTTGCTTTATTTTTGATTGCCACCGAAGGCAAGTCGCTCGTCAAAACCGAAATTCAACCTGGCCTCTATGTTGTTATCTTGGCAATCGGTTTAAGTTATGTACTTGGCGTTATGGCAATCATGTTAAATAAAGCGATGATTGAAAAAGCAAATAGTGCTACTTAAGCGTCTTAAGGTACGCAACAACATCACGAATTTCACGGCTGTTTAGTAAACCAACCATCGGCGGCATTGCGGAATAATCGCCAAAGCCATCTGCAACGTCCGTGTTTGGAAACAACAACGCATCAAGTAACTGTTCGTTTTGCAATCGAATCCCCACTCCATCAAGCACCGGCCCAGCAATGCCTCCCCTGCCGTCAATAGTGTGGCAACGTAAGCATTCGCTGCGCGTGTTTTCAAACACTATTTTTCTACCTAGAAGCGGATTGCCTCCATGCAACAACCAAGCATGTTGTATCTCCGCATGCATTGCTTCGGCATATTCCATCTGAACTTCCTTGCGAAGATTCGCTTTTTCAATTTTTGCGAATGCCTGAGGATTTCGCACCAGTGTTTTAATGGCCTCCTGCGCTTCAAACACTTCGCCCTCAGCAATAGTGTCGAGCAATAATTGCTCCGCAGAAAGATCATTTCTACGCAAAAGTGTATCGCGCGCGCCAGCGCGAAGTTGCCAGTGAGTGCTGCCGAGTGCAAACTTAAGCAACGTATCGTTCATAGTCTTTTGCAAAGCATACGCGCGTATTTGCATCGGCATCGCTTCATCCATGATAAGAGATTCGCACAGTGTTTCAGGAATTTGCCTATTCTGCTCATGCGCAAACCGGAGCACTTCCATTAACAACTCGCCTTTTGCGTTAGCGAACAATTCCTCAATCCATAGAGTTGTATCGTCTATACACACAAAACTCATATGCGTAAGAGGAAGTATTCTTCCCTCGACAATATCTCGATTACCCTGAAATGGCGGGCTCCAGTTTCGCAATGCTTGCATGGCAAGAATGCGCATAGACTCTGGCTTATGCTCATCTGCGGCAAACTCCATAACGCGTACACTTTCTGCACATCCGTGTTCCATTTTGTTTGCGCTGATTGCACGTTTCTGCCAAGGGATGGTTCTTGCTTTCGAAAGTGACTGAGCCAATATATCCATCGGTCCTGCAGTATCGCCAAAACCTGCTCCGAAAATTCGTGCGTCATGAATTGCTCGCGCAGCTTCGGTTGCAACGGCGTCATCTATATCTTGCAAAAAATCCGCGACAAATTCTGACTTCATTCTTCGTAAGACAAGCACCGCCGCAAGTCGTACCGCTTGGCTTGGATGTGTTTGCAAATTTGCCATCGTTGCTGCGTACTGCGTTTTTGCAAGTGCAACAACGCCTGCGTGACGGAGATACACGTCTTTATTTTTGTTTTCCGCAAGCATGGCAATAATTGCCTCTTTTGCATCTCCAAGATATCCAGTTGCCATCGTGGCAAAATACGAAACACGTGCATTAGGGCCATCAATCATTGAAACAATTTTGGCAAATGCTTTTGTGTAGTGCGCTTCGCCAAGTATTTTGCATGCTTGCGTGCGAATCTCTGGGTCCTTATCATCAAGCAGCGGATATATATGTTCCATCTGCGGCTCCAATGCGTTTCGCTGAATCATTGCAAGTGCCCACATTGCATGAATTCGAGCAAGTTGGTTTTTTGATTGCAATGCGTCGACCAAATCTGTTGCGTTTTTTCGATTTGCCAGCTCGTACTGCGCGCGTATTCGAACACGCCTATCTACGTGCGACAAAAAACCAATCAATTCTTTTGTTGCCCTGCCAGTAAAACCCGCATGAAACAATTCCGAAACATCACCTTCTGCAACGTGCTCTTCATCCCAAACTGAATATAAGCGTCCTTCAAAATTCCCCGTCCACCCTTCGCCCCAATCGCTAACGACCATTTTCCCGTTGTATCCAAAGTCAACATCCGTGCATAACACTTTTTCAACAAAAGGATGCAAATCAACCATTTTGAAATGTGCGCCGGACGGCTCGACTGCAAAAGAAAGCACGTTGGAATATTCTGCCCCACCGCGAAAGTCGCAAAGAAAAAAGTGATTGTCATACCGCTTTGAAAGTCCTGCTCCTGGATACGCAACTAATCCCGATGGACCGGAGCCCAAAATATCTATCGCTGGAAGAATCCATGCAGGTCTATTTTCTGCATGCGGGTTCCATCCGTTTTCCGTTACCCATGGACCTCGGTCGTTTGCTCCATACAGCGTTTGGTACTCCATACGCCAACCAGTTTCGCCGCCTTCAACGCAGTACACGAGCCGAGCTTTATCGATAGAGTCGGAATTATTATCGCCGGTGAATAAATTTCCGTACACGTCAAAGGCAAGTTCTTGCGGGTTCCGTAATCCATGATGAAATACTTCTAAGTTATGCCCATCAAGATCACTGCGGAAAACAGCACCTTCGCCTGGGCTATGCAGAATTTCGCCGTCTTCAAGTTCGAGATGGTAGCCGCGGTCGCCAATCGACCAGTACAAGCGGCCATCCAAACCCAGTGCAAGCCCGTGCATGTCATGTCCACGCAATGCCGTCCGGACACCAAACCCCGCTGCAAACATAGATTGTTTTTCTGTGCCTGTTGTAAATTTCCACACATGCGGTATGCATGTGTAGTACACCGTGTCGCCCATTGCAAGCAATCCTGCACCTGTACCATCGAGAGGCTCATTAAAACCATCTGCGAAAATAGTTGCCGTTTCGAACACGCCATCACCATCCGTGTCTTGCAACTTGCGAATGCGATCTTCGAATTCAGAGTAATACTCCATCCCATTTTTTCTTTGATTTGCAAAATGTTCGTACATTCTTAGTCGAGACTCGACTGATTGCAAATTCAAATCCCAATTGAGCCAAAAAGCACTAGAACGATTATCTTCAACGCCTTGCTCTTGCCGAAACGATTCCGCAACAAGAATATTCCCTTTATCATCGAAACAAAACGCAACCGGATCCATAATTTGTGGCTCAGATGCAATAAGTTGTTTTGAAAAACCCTCTGGCACCTTCAACCGTTCAAAAGATGCTTCTGGCGAACTTGCAATCACAATAATACTGAGTAATATTAATCCCATGACAATCCTTCAGGAAGCGTATTAAAATTTTCGCATCCTTTTTCGGTGACAAGCACCATATCTTCCACACGAATGCCGCCAAGGGCATGACTATATAAACCGGGCTCAACAGTAACAACATCGCCTACAAGTAAAGTCGCGCCATTTCTATCAAGAAGCGGTGGCTCATGCACATCAAGACCGATGCCATGCCCTGTGCCGTGCGGCATTGAACAAAATGCGAGGTCATCGTTTTCCGTAGGCAGTCCTTCTTTGTACCCACGATCGAGTAAAACGCCAATGGTTGCAAGGTGTACATCTTCGCCTGTTGCGCCCGCTTTGATTGCAGTGGTCCCCGCATGTTTTGCCGCAATAACTGCGTCGTGCATCTTTTGAATTTCATCTGGAATTTTTCCATGCACCACTGTGCGCGTGCAGTCGCCGTTGTACATAGAACTTTTATCGAGGGGAAAAATATCAATGATCACTGGCTGCCCTGTTCGCAGTGGACCGCTCCCAAGTTCGTGGCAATCACCGCCATCACTTCCGCCTGCAACTATGCATGGTGGATTAAAAAAATTACGTTCCAATAAGTATGTGTCGATCAATGTGCGCAATCGTTCACTCGTAAGCGGATCTTCGCCAACGCGCAATGCGCCATCACTTCCGGCTGTTGCATGCGCAACTGTTTCGCACGCCATGCGCATCGCATCCTCAGTCACTTTTTGCGATTGCTTTAAATGCGCAACTTCTTGCGAATCTTTTACTCGTCGATCAGTGACACCCATTTCAATATCAAGCTCAACAGTCATCCCTGCGGCTTGCATTTCATCTATGTAGATAAGCGGCAATGTTCGATCGCCAATTACATTCATAATGCCGTTACGGCGAAGACATTCCGTTGTTGCTTGCGCGGCTGCAGTTTCACGATCGCCCGAAAGCCCACCTGCAGGTGTAAAGTCTGAGTAGCCGTACACTCTGTCAGCACGTGCATGTTTTTTCGCTCTATCCATTTCAATCTCACGCAGGATGAGCGCCCGTGTTCCATCAGGCAAGTCAATAGCAATCATGGCGTCATGCACCATAAAACGAACTGACCGATACAACGATTTATTTGTCGATGGATTACCTGCCATTACTCGTGCTGTTTTAGTTGTCATGTATATAGTTTAATGTATATACAAGTATCATTTTCTAAGGCAGCAGTGTGACGGCAACGCCGGCACGCGGATCTGCATTGCGAAGAAAAACATCCTCGCCCGATGGGATTCGCAACCCGAAGGGTATGGATGTTTTTTTGTAGCAAGTGGAGCCGATCGGGATCGAACCGACGACCTCTTGCATGCCATGCAAGCGCTCTCCCAACTGAGCTACGGCCCCATGCGTTCCCCCACAATGAAACGTTTAATTACATTGCTGCGTCAATTGCTTCAGCAAGTTCATCTTTTGATTTAATGCCAACGAACTTGTTTACTACTTCGCCATTCTTAAAGATGATGATGCTTGGAATTGATTGAATTCCGTACTGAACAGCTGCGTCACGATTGTTATCGATATCAACCTTGCCAACTTTCGCTTTACCGGTGTACTCACCAGCGAGTTCGTCAATAACGGGGCCGAGCATTTTGCATGGCCCACACCATTCTGCCCAAAAGTCAACAAGGACTGGTTGGTCAGCGTTTAGTACTTCGTCTTGAAAATTAGCGTCTGTAAATTCTAGTGCCACGGGGTCTATCTCCTACTTGTGTGATTGCTCGTCTAGTTTGCGTTCTTGTAAGAGTGGGATTGTAGCATTCGAACATGGCTTGCAACATTATGCACGCGAAAAATTTGCGCCCCATCGGTCGCCATCTGCTTTGCAACTGCCGCTGATGCCTCATCTCGGTGTGCTGGCTCTGATATTCCAGCGGTAGCTCCAATAAACCGTTTTCGGCTTGCCCCAATAAATACTGGATACCCAATTTCGACAAATCGATGTATTTCCTGCACAATTTGCCAATTTTGAGCGACACTCTTTCCAAAGCCAAGCCCTGGATCAATCGCCAGAGCATCCCGTTGCACCCCATGACGCACGGCCATTTCGATTCGCTCGAGGAACCACGTCAATATTTCATGCACAATGTCATCTGATTGAGGATCAACGTTGTATGCATCGCAATAGGCATCTGATTCCGGCGGTAGTCTCCGATGCATTAGAACGAGCCCAGCGCCTGACTCGCCCGCTGTAGAAAACATAGCCGTATCTTCCGTTCCTGCTGAAACATCGTTAATAATAGTCGCGCCCGCATCTAACGCGACCTGCGCTACTTGTGCGCTTGTGGTATCAATCGAAATTCGAACCCCGCTTCGCCCTCGAACCCCTTCGATGATGGGCAAAACTCGATCCATTTGTTCTTGGGCTGAAACTCGCGTCGCGCCTGGCCTCGTCGATTCTCCGCCAACATCAATAATAGTTGCCCCTTGTGATTCCATTTCAAGCGCCCACGCAACCGCTTTCTCTACTGATACATACATACCGCCGTCACTAAAACTATCAGGAGTTGCATTTAAAATCCCAACAAGCACCGGTGTTTCCAACGATACTATGCTTTCTGCGCATTTCCAAGATGTAGCCATTTGTTTCATTTGTGAAAGTAGAGTAACCGATGCAAGAACTCGATATCAATAGTACCGTCCAAATCACTTTGTTACTGTTCATCCCGTTACTTTTTGCATTTATCCTGAAGCAAACCGGCATTCGGAGTTGGGCGATGCTTGGCGGGGTAGTTGGAGGCGTGCTTCTTGGCCCCACTGTTTTCGGTGCAGTTGCTCCAGAAAACTGGGAGAGCGTATTTCAAGGTGGCACCGTTGCCCATGAAAAACTAATTCAACTCGAACGGCAGCAACATGCGGATATTCTTGCTGCAACAACGCTCGGGGTGGATGAAACAAGCATTCTTCAAATGAAAGCTGATCACCACTACGTTTTATTGCAAAAAGTGGACGCGTGGAACACCGAAAAATGGAATGCACAATCGACAATACGATGGTACACGATGGTACTCATCGTATTCGTTCTGCTTAGCGGTTCCATGCGGTGTAAAGCGAAAGGAACTGCGCCGCCTGCTATGTCACTTTCGGTTGGCGTCTGGGCCTCCATTATCCCAAGCGGGCTTACAACCTTGATTTTATTTCTAGTTTCTGACATGCCACTGCCTGCTGTACTTGCGCTAGGTGCATGCCTTGGTGCAGGCCCATGGACCCTTGCTTCTTGGGAACGAAATTCAGCGGATGCGTCTGAACAAAACGGTGCGCTTCTCATGTTACGGTGCGGCCGAGTTGCTTGGGTTGTCGCAAGTATTGTTGCCCTTTGGGTCTCGTGGACAGCGCAAGGAACCATGTCGCTTGTCTGGATGCTGCCGCTTTTGCTCTTACCGTTCCTCTGGGTTGTTCCTGCAAAACAATGGCGTTGGCTGCATCGCTTTGTTGATTACGCAGCCATTCCGAGCGTGATGGCTACTTCGTTAGTGCTCATTCAGCCGCTGGATAATCTGCAATTCTGGCCTATGCTGATCGTGATTCTCTTTTGCGCTGACGCGCGTTGGCTGGGAGGTATGATCGGTCTTGGGCTCCTCGGGGGGCGTAAAAGCGGCGATGCTATGCGACTTGCCATTCCACTTGTTGATGCGGGCGTTTCGCAACTCTGCATGGCGTCCCTACTCATTGGAGTTGGCGTGCTCCCCGCTCCATTTGCCGTTGCGGCCCTTGTTGGGGCTGTTTTCCTCGAGTACACCGCACCAATTCGACTCAAAATGTCTAAGGTTTAATTACCCAAGGGGTAACTAAACCTACTATTAGAAATTGTGACATCAGAGATATATGAAACTTGGTCAACTGGAGACCCTTGGGACAAATCAAACCCTTGACCAAACAAGGCATGAAACAAAATCCCAGTGATTGCAACGGATCCATTTGTTGTAATAGAAATATTGCTTTCATCAATGACTAATTGACCGTTGTACCAAATCCGTATGTAGCCATTTGACTTTCCCTCATCGTTCAATTTAATTTCTTGATCGATTTGAGTCCAACTGCCTAAGATTGGCGCAAAAGTTTCTGGCTTTGGTGTTCGAATTACCATGCCTGATCCATACGGTAAATCGCAGTTCCAATTTGGGTGTTGCGCGCATTGCGATTCATCCATCCAAGGAATCACTTCGAAAAACATTTTTCCTTTGGGATACCCTAACCCTCTTAAGGTTCTATAAGAAATTCTTGCAGAGAAACATACACTTGCGTCATGCTCCCAAGGACCAGCACAACAAGTTGCATTCAATGGGACTTTTGACTTTATATTAAACCCAAACAAACCAGGCAGTTTTCCGCCAACCTTGCCGAATTTGAAATCTTTTTCAAACAACACCTTGTAAGACAAACATGCTTTTTTAGGATTTTTTAATGAAACAGGAGGAGCAAATAACAAACCTGTGCCGCTTTCAATTGTCACGCCATCTTTGGGATATGTAATTTGCAATACGTGCCGTGTTACGTCTTGAGGATCGGCAACTACTTGCAAATGTTCTAAGCCCCAGAATCCATGCGTCAATATGCCTAGTTTTGGATTCCATCCAACTACTCCCCACTTAACAAACCACTCGTCATCAAGGAGGGTATCGTTCCCCCTCCATACGGTGTCTACTTGATCCGTAGAAGGAACCTGTCCAAAACTTGCAGTAACTGCAATGCTGCACATTGTAAAAATAGCGATTACTAAAAGCATGTGTGTACTCCTTTGGATGTAAACGATCTTCTGTTTTGAATATTGCAGACTGATTATCCCCCGAAAAACCACCGTTGGAAATCATTCCACCGTGACAGATTTGGCGAGGTTGCGGGGTTTATCCACGTCCTTACCACGAAGCACTGCTGCGTGATACGCCAAAAGTTGTAGTGGGACAACGGTCAACAATGGCTGTAATGGTTCTGGCACATCAGGCACATAAAACACATCATCGCAATGTTCTTTAATATTCATATCACCCTCAGTTGCGACTGCAATTACATGCCCGCCCCGCGAACGAACTTCTTCCATGTTACCAATAACTTTTTCGTATTGGCTTCCCCTCGTTGCAACAATCACAACAGGCATACCCTTGTCAATCAAAGCAATCGGGCCATGTTTCATTTCTGCCGCAGGCATGCCTTCTGCATGAATATAACTTATCTCTTTTAATTTTAGTGCGCCTTCAAGCGCAACAGGGTAATTCGTGCCTCTTCCAAGGAACAACCAGTTGTCTCGATGCACAACACCCTTTGTAACTTCAAGTATGTGATCAGACTGTTTAAGCACCGTTGCAATATGTTCTGGAATCTGTTCAAGCGAGGATAGTAACTCTGAAACTTCTTCACTCCCCAGATGATGCCTTCGCCCAACATACGTTGCAAGCATGGTTAACACAGCCACTTGGCCAATGAATGCTTTCGTTGAAGCAACGCCAATTTCTGGGCCAACCCGTAAATATACGCCTGCATCTGTCTCACGAGAAATGGTTGAACCAACAACATTCACTGCGCCTAACGTTAACGCGCCTCTTCGCTTTGCTTCTTGTACTGCGGCAAGCGTGTCCGCAGTTTCGCCCGATTGGCTTACAGCAATAGCTATCGTTCTTTCTTCCACAATTGGATTCCGGTATCGGAACTCACTTGCAAATTCAACTTCCGTTGGAATGCCCGCAAGTTTCTCGAAAAGGTATTCGCCAATCATGGCTGCATGCAATGCCGTCCCTTGCCCAAGTAATAAGATACGTTTCGCTTTGATAATTTCACTTTCAAAATCCGTCACGCCACCGAGCACTATTTTCGTGTTCTTCGCATCAACCCGTCCTTGGATACAGGTACGTAGTGTGTCGGGCTGTTCGTAAATTTCTTTCAACATGAAGTGGTCGAAATCACCCAGTTCGATTTGCTCAAGTGTAAACTCAAGTTTTTGAATCTCTGGAGTCAGCTCAACATTATCCACCGTGGTCGTTCTAAACGAATCACGTGTTAAACGCGCAACAGTTTCGTCATCCAATAAAAATGCTTGGGTTGTATGCGCGACAATAGCGCTTGAATCAGAAGCAACAACATATTCATCTTTGCCTACACCAACAATCAATGGCGACCCTTTGCGTGCAGCGACCAGTACATCTGGTTCTTTCTCACAAATTACGGCTATCGCGTACGCCCCAGTTACTTCTCGAAGCGCGGACTGCACTGCTCGTTCCAAATCACCGTCGTAAAGTTCGCCTATTAAATGCACAAGAACTTCAGTATCGGTATCGCTTGTAAACGTGTGCCCCTTACTTTTTAAGTATTTTTTTAATGACATATAATTTTCAATGATGCCGTTATGCACCAATTGAATTCCGTGGCCATTTTTCGCATCATCACTGTGCGGATGCGCGTTACGTTCAGACGGCTCGCCATGCGTCGCCCAACGAGTATGCGCAATGCCAATACTGCCCTCAAAGCCAGCATTTTTTGCGACCATCGCTTCAAGCCCTGCAACCCGCCCAATCGATCGCGCCACGTTAACCTTGCCATTAATTACAGCAAGACCAGACGAATCGTATCCGCGATATTCCAGTCGCTTCAATCCTTCAAGAAGGAGTTCACGCGCCGGCTTTGTTCCAATATAGGCAACTATTCCACACATATATGCAAAGAATACACCACAACCGAGCCATTGAGAAACAAAAAATCAATTTCCATTTATTATCGGAGCGCCCAGTTGCGTTTACAATCTAATAATGCCTAATCTATTTTCAGAAGAAGCAAAAAAACAACGCGACAGTGTTAGGCCGCTCGCTGACCGATTTCGCCCACGCACACTCGCCGAGGTTGTCGGGCAGACCCATATCCTTGGCGAAAATGATTTACTTCGAAGAATGATTACAAGCGACACGTTGCGATCCGCTATTTTTTGGGGGCCTCCGGGCACGGGAAAAACGACACTTGCGTATGTCATCGCCCATGAAACAACCTGTCATTTTGAATCTTTCAACGCCGCCATGATTGGCGTCGCTGATATTCGTCGCATCATTGAAGAAGCACGTCACCGTATAGAACAAAACACTGAAAGAACTATTTTGTTTCTGGATGAAATCCATCGGTTCAGCCGAAGCCAACAAGACGTGTTACTTGAAGCTGTTGAACAAGGTGTTCTTGTTTTAATTGGCGCAACGACAGAAAATCCAGCGTACACCGTGAACGACGCGCTCATCAGTCGCTCTACCCTCTTCCAACTTGAACCGCTTACGCAGGAAGAAATAGAAACAGTATTGCGTTCGGCAATTTCAGAAACAAGAGGACTTGGTACGCTTGATGTGCAATGCAACAACGAAGCGATACACCATTGGTCACACGTTGCTGATGGCGATGCGCGCCGCGCACTAAATGCGCTTGAAATTGCGATTGGAAGTTGCGGCAACAATGTAATCACGCTTGAAGACGCGCAGCAATCCATACAGAAAAAAGCTGTACGATACGACCGAAAAGGTGACGGTCATTACGACCACGCGAGTGCGTTTATTAAATCTGTTCGTGCAAGCGACACGAATGCCGCACTTTACTGGCTCGCCACTATGCTCGAAGCGGGAGAAGATCCACGCTTTATAGCAAGGCGTATGTCCATTTTTGCTAGCGAAGATATTGGCATGGCAGACCCGCGTGCTATGGAACAAGCCGCGTCAGCGTGGCTTATCATTGAACGCGTCGGCATGCCGGAATGCCAATTGACTCTAAGTCAACTTGTTATATATTTATCAAAGGCAAAAAAATCTCGCACCGTAGACAGCGCAATTTGGCAAGCACGCGATGATGTCAAACAGCAACGATCCGTTATAGCGCCGTCTGATCATGACCCAGAAAAACTTCCAACTATCACAGCGACTTATTACGAATGAACAAAACATCGCTTCGTAAATTAATTAAATGCGCTGTAAAAAACATGTTGCCTAAACAGAAGCAATCAGCGAGCGAAGCTGTTTGCAACCAACTTTCATCGATTGCTTCTGTTGCAACTGCGGATTCAATTTTTGTCTACCTACCGCTAGAAGACGAAGTCAACCTCATGCCGCTCCTTTCGCTTTGGATTGAAGAATCAAGAACTATTTGCGTGCCATTGATTGACTGGGAAAACAACACGATGCGTGGCGGTTTACTCACTTCACTTGAAGAAAGCGCTTTGATAGACACAAGGCATTCCATTCGAGAACCAATTGCCCGCCACCCCTTGCCATCAGATTACATCGATGTCATTCTTGTGCCAGGGATTGCTTTTGACCAAATGGGTGGTCGCCTTGGTCGTGGCGGAGGTTTTTATGACCGATATCTTGCGCAATCACGGCCCCCAATTGTCCTTGGCGTCTGCTTCGACGAACAATTGGTTGATTGCATTCCTCGAAAACCACATGACCAAGAAATGAATGCCATTGTTACGCCAACTCGTGCGTACTTTGAGTAGTCACGCAATCGCAGAATCGGTACAATTCCATGCATGGCATTACCTAGTCAAGGCGGATTTTCATCAACACGACGCGGCAGCATGTACAGACGTAAGCGAGGTCGGCGAAGTTTTTCGTGGTTTATTGTCATCGTTGCTGGCGCTTGCATCACTTGGATGCTTTGGCCCAGTGGATCTGAGGATATCGTTCTCGAAGAAGTGGCCGTTGCAGAAGCGACACCGATGGCAACCACTAAGCCAATAGTAGAGAAAAGAATCATTGCGATGCCTCCTGCAATTTTTGAAAAGCCAGTTGTTGTTAAAACAAATCCAGATACTCCATTTGTAGCACCAGTTCAAAAATTGGAAACACCCGTCGCAGTTGCCACGCCTGTGGTTGCAAAACCAATGGTGCTTGCCGCGACCACTTCTTCAAATCTAGAAGAAGGGCTCAATTCACTTGACCGCGGGGACAGTATTGAAGCGCGAGCGCAACTTTCTGCACTACTACGCAGTGGCTCCCTCACTGAGACTGAATCGGCGCAAGCACGCGGGGTGCTTACAGATATTTCTGATTCTCTCGTGTTCTCTCGCACTGTTGCAAGCGATGACCCGTACGCCATCGAGTACATCGTCCGAGGCGGCGATACGCTCAGTGGCATTGTGAAAAAAATGGGGCTTAATGTTGACTGGCGTTTCATTCAGCGCATCAACAGCATCAAATCCGCTTCAAGCATTCGCCCAGGGCAGAATCTTAAATTAGTCACAGGTCCATTTCACGCCAAAGTTGATAAAACAACATACCGAATCGACCTTTACGAAGGCGACGGCAACGAGCAAGTATTCATCCGCTCCTACCGAGTTGGTCTTGGGGAGTTCAACTCCACGCCAACTGGCCTCTTTCGCGTACGTCGCAACTCAAAACTGATGAATCCAACTTGGATAAACCCGCGAACTCGTGAGTTTTACAATGCAGATAATCCAGAGAATCCTATCGGCGAACGTTGGATTGGCCTCGAAGGCATCGATGAACGTACAAGCGACCTCACAGGTCTTGGTATTCATGGCACCATTGCACCTGAATCTATTGGTACGCAATCATCTATGGGATGTATCCGTATGGGTTCCACCGATGTTGAGCATGTCTATGAAATGCTCTCCGAAGGCGTTTCAACCATCGAAATCAACTGATTTACTCGCCCGCACTTTGCTCGCTCGAAAAGTAGGCAAAAGCACGCGGTGCCCCTTCGCTGCATGTAATCAACCCCGAGTTCAAAGAAGAATTTGCACCGTTTTATCTACCGCGGGTAGATTAAAGATTAAAAGGCGAGTTGAAGTTGCGTTCTAAAGAGCCACTGCGAATTTTGTTCAGTCGTTGATCGCCAACCCACCATCAAGTTCTGCATGCCGTTGCTGATTTCGCCAAAACTCCAGCCAATATCACTTGTTACTTTGAGTCCCTGTCCATCTAAATACCAATTAACGCCCGAAGTGAGAATGTGCAAATCGTCGCCACCCATGGTATTTTGCCGAACACCACCACCTTCAAATCGCATAAACAATTCCGTAGTGTCCGTCATGTACGTGCTTGCTTGCGCTATGTATCCGACCCAGTCTGCATTAGGAATATTCCCCGTAACATTTTTCTGATTATGCATAGTCCCGGAAAGGAAGAACGACATGCCGTCAAAATTCATCGAAAGATCAGCGGTGATACCGTATTGATCTTGCTTCCGTCCAGTGCTCCCTGTTCGTTCGCCTTGTTGCCCGTGGATCGCGACGCCCACCATCGTTGCGTTCTCGCTTCCAATCGGTGATGTAAATTGCGTGAATTGCGCCCAGTTGCCTTCAAGTAAAAATTCCGCGCGTGCTGTAAGTGCCCACTCCGCATCTTGCGATAACGCTGCCCAAGGAGGTGTCGGGTTAGTGCCAGCGGCTGGAATCCCATTTGTTGGCAAAGAACCGTTTGAGGCAGCAAGGAAGACACGTTTGCCTCCTCTTGCCCATGTAAATTCAACGCCCTGCGAGCGAGCAAGACCAAGTCGATAATCAAGGAGTGTACGGTCGACGGCGAGCTGGTATTTATCTGAAACAAGCGATTCACGCGTGAAGGGCAACATAAAAACACCCAGTTTTACTGACCATTCTTCGTTGAGTTTAAATTTAATCCATGAATCCCACAATCGAGCACCAATACGAAGCAAGGGTGTATTTGAAATAGCATTCGGGTCAAGATAGCCCCAGCCAGCTTGCACAAGGAACGTCGTGTCTTTGTCAAAAATATGCCCGCCGATATCAAGACGTGTTCGTGTATTTTCAAGCCCGCCTCGCCAGCGATCTGAAAGCGAGCCAAATCCATCGCGTTGATGATTCATTACATACCGTTCTTGCATGAGTCCCCCAATAGTGAGTTTGAAGCGGCCATCACTGCTTGCAAGAAAGAACCCATCCGACCAACCGCCAAGGACACCATCACCAACCAGAGACGTCCGATTGTCTGCGTCGGTAAGCACTGCATGAATAAGTGATCGAATTTCATCTGCGCGTTCTTCGGTCAACCAATCTTCTTGTGATTCTGCACGAAGTTCATCAAGCGATTCGCGCATGTCGTTCGTGTTTTGTTGCACAGTATCGAGACGGTTGCGAAGCAAGTCAAGTTGACGCTGGATATCGTCCGCGCGCACTGCCCCCACGCATACGAATGCAACCAAAACAACAGCGACATGTATCGCGATTGTTCTTGTTGTTCTTGATTGTATGCGTTGTTTCTTCATTACTTCTTTCCTTAAAACATTAACTGCAATTGGGTTCTGAAAACTAATTGGTTTCGCCGCTCCAAATCACCTATCCAGCCAGCTTCGGTATTTGCCATGAATTGGCTTACTTCGCCAAAACTAAATCCAAGATCAGCCGTGATTTTCAAATCTTGGCCATCTATATAGTGGTTCATGCCCACGGTTAAAATATCTAATTGATCGCCGCCTGCGCCTTGTTCATCAGGCCCACCGCGCTCCCATCGCGCAAACATCTCTGTTTGGTTCGTCACATAGGTACTACCTTGCACGACTAAAGACAGGAAATTGATTCGTGGAAGGGAAGGTGAAAAATCAGTTAGTCGTTCATAGATT
>CAWLAZ010000014.1:0-17274 GCA_963854955.1 Phycisphaerae bacterium
TGCTAAAAACAAAGAGAATGTCCCTTTACCGGTACTAAATAAGCGGAAGCACAATAAAACTCGATGGATTGTGTTGTACACAGTGCAGGCCTTGATACTTGTGCATATCGCCGTGTGGTTTCTTGGTGAAAAGTACGGTTGGTTTGGCGGTGTAACGCTTACGCCGATTGAGCCATCTGAGGGTATGGAACTCGTCAAAAATGGGGTGGTGAATGCAGGTGCAATTTTCTTTGCACTAGCACTACTTTCGACGATTATTTTCGGGCGTTGGTTCTGCGGATGGGGATGCCACATTGTTTTGCTCCAAGATGTATGTCTTCGGATGATGCGAAAAATAGGCGTGCGGCCAAAACCATTTCGAGCACGTTGGCTGATGTTGTTTCCGTTTGGTTTAGCGGCATACATGTATATATGGCCATTATTTTATCGAGTTGCTTTAGCGCCGTGGCTGCAACCCGAGTTACGCTGGCCGGGCATAACAACCCATTTATTGACCGATGACTACTGGGGGTCGTTTGTCTCTCCACTTTTAGCAATACCGTTTCTCTTCATTTGTGGTTTTGCAACAGTGTATGTATTGGGCGCTAAAGGATTCTGTACTTATGGGTGCCCTTACGGAGGATTTTTTGCGCCACTCGATGTCGTTTCACCCATGCGTGTTCGAGTAAATGACGACTGCCAGAAGTGCGGAAAATGTACAGCTGCGTGTACATCGAATGTGCGCGTGCACGAAGAAGTCGATTTGTACGGCATGGTTATAGACAGTGGTTGCATGAAAATAATGGACTGTATCGATGCCTGTCCAAATGATGCGCTTTCAATTGGCTTTGGATCACCGGCGTTTGGAAAACGAACAAAAAAGAAATTGTATGATTTATCGCTAGGCGAAGAATTTTTCGTGACAGCATTTTTCCTTTTTGGATTTTTCGCCTTCCGTGGTTTGTACGCTTCGGTGCCCATGTTAATGGCTGTTGGCATGTCGCTTGTTGGAACATGGATTGCTTGGAAGGGAATTCAAATTTTAACAACACCAAATGTCCGGTTTCATAAAACGCAATTGCGTTTACATGGAAAGGTACTGCCCGCGGGATTACTTTTTTTACTAACGGCAACGATGTGTCTGGTGTTTACTTTACAAAGCGCACTGGTTGGATCGTTCGCCTACATGGGCAACGTTGCATTGATGAATGGCGATAATGGCCGTGCATTGCAATGGTATACATTGTCGGGACCTCTTTCTGATGGAGGAGTTGGCTTATTAAGCAATCCAAATGTCGACATGGCTATGGTGAAAATTCACGAAAAGAACAGCGATTTTCGAGAAGCAGAGCGGTTGCTCTGGCGAATTGACAATCATGTTGGAGCGGATGAACGCGTGACGATGTTGCTTGGGCAAATTATGCAATACCACAAACAAACAAATGAACTTGTTTCATTTTACACAACGCAACTTATTGAAAATAGTAAGTGGGAATTAGTTTGGGAGGATTACGTTGGCTGGTTGAAACGAGATGGCATGTATGAGCAAGCAATTGCTATATCAAAAGACTCAGTTCTGAATAATCCGAACGCCATTCGTTTACAAATCCAATTAGTATTGCTTGAAATCGAATTTGGAAATGTGGACCAAGCTATTGTTCTTGCAAAACAAATGACGATTTTGTTTGCTGACGAATCGACACCTTGGAGGTTGTTGTCACGCGCTCTTGATAAATCTGGCGATTACGATGGTGCAAGAAAAGCGCTGCGCATGGCGGTTGAAATCCAAAGCGAATAGTTATGCAGTTGCTTCTGCGAGTGCATTTTGAAAAAGAGCAAACAAGTCGTTCGCATTTTCTGTTGCATATGCAGATTCACGGAATGCTCGATCAACCATTAAGCGGCTAATTCTTCCGAGTGCTTGAATGTGATCAGATGTATTATCGGTTGGCGACACAAGTAAAATAATAAGTTCGACAGGCCGTTTGTCTGGGCTAGCAAAATCAATTGGTGTAGAAGGTCTTCCCATTGCCATGACCATGTGGTCAAGTTGATCGCACCGACCATGTGGAATCGCAAGGCCTTCGCCAATGCCCGTTGTTCGCTGTAGTTCGCGTTCCCAAACAGCTTGTTTAATTACTTCGTAATTTGAAATGCAACCCTCTTCAGAAAGCAAATCGACAAGTTCGCTTATTGCACCTTGGCGATCGGTTGCTTCGAGCGGTGCTCGAATAGTCTTTTCTTGAATGAGTTCTCTTAGGTTCATGGTATTGCTCTGGGCAAGAGGAAGATTGTACCAATCGCGCGACCCTTTGCCAAGAACTATCTTGCTCTAAGTAGCGCAACATAACCACCGTCATGCCATTTGGTCGAGTCAGACCCTGGAAATCCAGAAGGCATAATGGTTTTTTCTGAGACAAGCTCTAGACGTTGATGATGCACAAGCCATTCAACTTGCGCCTTGTTTTCAGCAGGGTCGATACTGCATGTAGCGTAGAGAAGATGCCCTTTACTCTGCATAACGGATCGTGCATCCTGAAGAATTTCTTGTTGGAGTTCTACAAGGGAGTCAATGTGTTTTTTATCGTATCGATACCGTGCCTCGGGCCTTCTTGAAAATACGCCGCTATTCGAACACGGCGCATCGACAACCACGAGGTCGAATGGTTCGTTTGGTCCATCAAGCCCAGGCGCGTACACGGTAATACCTAAATCAGTGGCAATTTCATCAAGAAATGCTCGGCGAACGTCGTTTGGTTCGGTTGCTGCAATCATTGCGTTGGGGAAAAGCCCACGCAGTTGTTTTGTTTTTGTTCCGCGCCCAGCGCAAACATCGAGAATGCGTTGAGGGTGCATGTCCTGTACAAGATCAAGCGATGTCCCCGAGGTAGGATCTTGCGCACGTAACAAAGGTTGTTCAAAGAAGAGAACAGCAAGGTCGACGCCTTGGGGCACGATGCCGAACCGAGCATCTTCGTGCGGCAAAACATCTTCAGGAAGAAGTTCACCTTCTGGGACGGTAACAATTATCGGTGCTTCAGCAATACTGGCGACTGCTATCTCTGTTGCAATTTTGTCACCAAATTCATGGACAAGTCGCTTCCAAGATTTACGAGAGAAGCCGGTTTGATAATCGATGGAATCTTTGAAGACTGGTTCGTTTAAGACCCAAGCACTCCCATCACTTCGCAAGAAGTGGTGCGCATCTCCAGCGATTCCTTCGTCGACGATTTCATCTCGTAGTCGCGTGATGTTTCGCAATACAGCGTTGACAAAACCAGTCGCTCTTGGATGACCATTTCTTCGAACCCAGTCCACCGCGCAGTTGATAACTGCATGGTCTGGAATGCGGTCAAGTAGCATTAGCTGAGCAGTTGCGACAAGTAATGTTGCACCAACAGGAGCATCAAGTTTGTGCACGATTCTGTTGCTTGCGTGTCCGATTAATGTTGTGAGTGAAATCCAGCGTCGGTGAACAGCGTGATCAATTGCGCGCGCAAGCGATGCTTCTCTTCCATCAAGTGAGGAAACATCGAGTGGCTTCATGCCTATGTTAGGGAATCGTTTAAATTCTGAGCAAATTCGATGTGTGACAACGTGTCGTGCATCAGTCATTAGTTACGAACTCGCACAACTGCAATCGCATGCTTGTCGAAGGGCATCAACTTTATCAGTTTTTTCCCAAGAGAACGCACCAGCGCAAGATTCGTCAGGCGTGCGCCCAAAGTGTCCGTGGTATGCGGTGTGTGCATAAATTGGTGCAAGTAAGCCAAGAGATTTAACTATTCCACTTGGCGTAAGTTCAAAATTATTTTTGACAAGTTTTGAAATACGTGCTTCGTCTATTTTTGCTGTGCCTTGACAATCAATGCAAATCGAAACCGGTTCAGGCACGCCAATGGCATAACTTAGTTGCACTTCGCAACAATCGGCAAGGTCTGCCGCGACAATGTTTTTCGCAATGTAACGCGCCATGTACGCCGCAGATCGATCCACTTTACTTGGGTCCTTACCAGAGAAAGCACCACCACCGTGGCGACCACTTCCACCGTAGGTATCTACAATAATTTTTCGTCCAGTCAATCCACAATCGCCTTTTGGACCGCCAATCTCAAAATTTCCGGTGGGGTTGACATGAATTTTGATGTCATTGTTCCACCATTTACCAAGCACTGGCTTCATGATGTGTTCGACAACTGCTTCTTGTAATCCTTCAAGATTTCCAGACCATCGTGGACCGTGTTGGGTTGAAAGTACAAGCGCATCTATACGTTTTGGCACGCCCCCTTCGTATTCAACGGTGACTTGGCTTTTTGCATCAGGTCGAAGTTCAGGAATGAGGCCTGATTGTCGAACTTCGGCGTGTTTCGCAACAAGTCGGTGGGAAAGATCAATCGCAAGCGGCATAAAGGAATCTGTATCTTTGCATGCGTATCCGAACATGAGACCTTGGTCACCGGCACCTTGTTCTTTGTGAAGACCTGCTCCAGTATCAACACCTTGGCCAATGTCTGGTGATTGTTTATCAAGGGTAACCATAACCGCGCAACTCTCAGCGTCAAAACCAAGCGTGGCATCGGTGTATCCAATTCGACGGATGGTATCGCGGACTATTTTTGGAATATCAACATAGCCATCACAAGTTACTTCACCAGCAACGACAACAAGGCCGGTCGTGACGAGGGTTTCAACGGCGACTCTGCTATTAGGGTCAATTCTGAGCATTTCATCAAGAATTGCATCCGAAATTTGGTCTGAAACCTTGTCTGGGTGACCCATAGAGACAGATTCTGAGGTGAATAGGTGTTTTTGTTGCATCATGGTGTTTATTCCTTTATTCGTTAATCCGGATTATAGCATACAAGACCACATTGCCCTATTAAGATCGTGCATTATGATACACGTCTATGCTCGTGCAAATGGAACTATCAAGAATACTCATCCGCGAAATTGCCGATGCCCAGTTCATCGAATTGACCGAAATTGAAGGCGAAAGAACGTTTCCGATTGTTGTGGGTAAACCAGAAGCATATGCAATTGATAGAAGACTTCGTGGGCTTGAACCAGAACGACCGCAAACGCATGAGTTGCTTGCGTCGGTGATCGAGGAGTTAGGCGGTACGTTGACTAAAATTCACATAGATGATTTAGTCGAGGGCACTTTTTTCGCCAAGTTGTTTGTGCAGCAAGGCGAATCCGATCACATGATTGATAGCCGACCGTCTGATGCGATTGCACTTGGTATTGCGATGCAGGTTCCAATTTTTGTTGAAGAACATGTACTTACTGAAATAGACAAAGACCGACCAGATGAAGAGCCGATGGAATTTGGCTGGGAAGATTAAAACACTTCCAGAAGACTTTGTTGTCGAAGAGATCCCTTTGTATGAGCCGTGCGGTGAAGGCGAGCATTTATACATCACCGTTCGAAAAACAAACATGTCGCACGATGCATGCCTCCGTCATATTGCAAATCAGTTTGGTGTGTCAAAACGAGATGTTGGTTGCGCGGGCCGTAAGGATTTTCATGCAGTGACGACGCAGATGTTTTCAGTGTATTTGCGTGGTAAAAAGCCCGAAGTCTCAGACTCAATCGAAAATGTTGAAGTGATTGCTTCTTCGTATCATGGGAATAAACTTCGTTTAGGACACTTAGTTGGGAATAAATTCGTCATTCGTATTCGAGAAATCGAATCATTTTCATTGCAAGAGGTGGAGCAACGATTACGTATTGTTTCTCAAGCGGGTATGCCAAATTATTTTGGGCCACAACGATTTGGCAACTACGGTACGAACCATGAACTTGGATTGGCACTTGTTTTAGATGATTGGGATGGCTTGGTTTCAGCGTTATTGGGTGGCGACGAGCGACATCATGCATTTGTTCAAGAAGGCGAATACAAAAGAGCATTTGATGCGTGGCCGTTTGGACAACCTGCAGAACGTAATGTTCTCGAAGCATTAGTCGCGGGAAAAACATCGCAACAAGCGTGCAAAACAATCCAACGAGAGCTGCAAAAATTGTGGGTGAATGCGTTGCAGTCTTATCTATTTAATGAAGTACTTGCCTCAAGAATGTCAGATGGGACGTGGGATAAACTTGTTCGAGGCGACCTTGCTTGGAAACACGATGGTGGAGGCCGAACATTCGAAGTGACAGAAGAAGAATTGATTGATGAAACTATCAAGGAACGCATTGAAGCATTTTCTCTTTCTGCTTCTGGACCTTTGTGGGGCGCAAAAATGCGCATGCCATCAGGCCGCGTGCTTCAAAAAGAAATTGAAGTTCGCGAGTTGCATGGGCTTGCGGAAGCGCATCTCGAAAACATGCGAAAATTTGCCCTTGGCGCACGACGCCCGCTTCGAGTCCAAGTGGTAAACCCAACCATATCCCAACTAGAAGACGCACATGGCCCCTTTTTCAAGCTCGAATTTGCATTACCTGCCGGCAGTTACGCTACGACCCTCATCCAACAAATCCTCGAACCCACCTTTAATTTTTCAAAGTGACAGTCACTTTTTGAAAACTAAAATTCTGTCGATCAATTTGAAGAGGGCAAAAAATTAGCGACGGGATTTGAAGAAGGATTGCAGGAGGGCGATACAATCGGCTTCAAGCACCCCGTGAGTAACTTCGCAGCGGTGATTGAGTCGAGGGTCATCAGTAATAGTAAAGAGCGAACGGCAAGCTCCGGATTTTTGGTCACTAGCACCAAACACAACGCGATCGACACGTGCGTTCACAAGTGCACCAGCACACATCGGGCAGGGCTCAAGCGTGACGACAAGAGTACACTCATGCAAACGCCAACGTCCAAGTTTTTTTGAGGCGTTTGTTAAAGCAATAATTTCCGCGTGGGCGGTTGGATTTAGATCGGTTTCTTTTCGATTAAATCCTTCACCAACAATTTTGTCATTATGAAACACAACAGCGCCTATAGGCACTTCATTAATGGCCATTGCATCGCGCGCAAGCTTAAGAGCGTGCGCCATCATCTTTTCATCAGTCATCATTCGAATCACCAGACAAACGTGACATCGGTACCCAAACTATTAACTGGATACCCAGTTCGTACAACATGTAAAGCGGAATGAGCATCATGAGCATAGAGACAATATCTTGCGGCGTGATAACTGCCGAGACAAGGGCAAGCACAAGCAGGGCATACCGACGATGTTGACGCAACCATTCAGGAGTAACAACTCCTAGCCAACCAAGAAGAAGCATCACCATCGGAAGTTGGAATGCAATTGCAATTCCAAACATCAACATGATGACAAATCCAAGGTAACTACTTAGTTGAAATTGCTGCGTAATAAGCGACCCGTGACTCATTGGCATCGTGAGAGTTTGAAGCACCCCTTCTTCGGTCGATGGAATGGCAACAGTCAATACACCTTCGGGTATTTTTATCCACGCATCACCGAATGCAGCAAATTCTGGTGGCGTATTCAAAATCGGGAAAACAACATTGGACATGGATTCGCCAACAGCAATCGCATTTGGTTGTAATTCAATGTTTCCAGCGATGGTCACCATAAAATCAAGGATGACAGGAAGCATGAAAAAATACATCAATGCTAAACCAAGCACGCCAAGCAACGTGCTCAACGGAATAAGAAAGTACACAAAGCGTCGTTCATGATGATGCAAGCCAGGCGATATAAATTGCCAGAGTTGATAGAGAATCCAAGGGCCCGCGGTCAATATAGAAGCGCCAATCGCAATTTTCATTTCAGCGATAATGAACTCAGGAGGGCTGAGAACTTGCACTTGCGTCGGCAAACCGTGATGTTCTAAAACTGCGTACAGTGGAATTAAAAACCAGCGCACGATGGAATCTGCCATAAAGAAATACAACACGGCGAGTGGGAGCGGAGGAATGATGCACCAAACAACCCTTGAGCGGAGTTCTTCTAGGTGGTCGCCAATGGACATTGTTCCTTGTTTTTGTTGCGTATTGTTTTCCATGTATTACGGTGTACAGGATACCCTTTACAAGGCAAGTTATACTGCCCATCTGCAACGAGATTTACTATGGCAAAAACAGACGATTATTACAAATTACTTGGAGTAACCCGGACAGCAACTGCGGATGAAATTCGCAAGGCGTATCGGAAACTGGCAAGAAAATACCATCCAGATGTCAATAAAGCAGACAATGCTGCGACTAAGTTTTCGGAGGTGCAAGAGGCATACGACACGCTTTCAGACGCCGAAAAACGCAAATTGTACGATACCTATGGCTCTGCAGGTCCTAACGCAGGATTTGGCGGAGGCGGCTCACCGTTTGGTGGTGGACGTGGAGGTGGATACGACCAACAAGTTGATTTTTCAGATATCTTCGGTTCTGCATTCGGTGGCGGCGGAGCAGGGTCACCCTTCGGAGGCGGGGGAATGGGCGGCGGTCAGCCGCAACCATCTAAAGGGCAGAATCAAGAAACGAATATTACGGTGACGTTTATGACGGCGCTTAAAGGCGGTATAGAAGAGATTCAAACTGGCGAGGGAAGTTCCAAAGTTAAAATTCCAGCGGGCATTGAAAGCGGTAAGAAGTTACGTCTCAAAGGCAAAGGACACCCAGGCGCAATGGGCGGCGAAGCTGGCGATATGATTGTCTCCGTTTCTGTTGGCGGCCATTATTTATATCAACGGCATGGACTTGATGTAGAGATGGATATTGATATCAACATTGCAGAAGCGGCACTCGGAACAAAAGTAACACTGCCCCTCCCACTTGGCGGGAGTGTGGAAATGAGAATTCCTGCAGGAGTTTCAAGCAGCAGTAGATTGCGCGTAAAAGGCAAAGGGTGTGAAACTTTGAACGGCAAGAAGGGCGACTTTTATGCAGTCATTCATATTATTGCCCCAACAGAGTTGGACGATGAAACCAAAGAATTACTCGAAGAATTAAAGAGCCGGTTGCCAAATCCACGCGATGAAAAAACAGACGATGCGTAAACCCGCTGTCGTTTTACTTTCCGGCGGTCTTGATTCGGCAACGGTGCTTGCAATAGCAAATGACACAGGATTTTCCTGCCACGCATTGAGTTTCGAATATGGGCAGCGCCATAACATCGAGTTAGAGTGTGCGAAAAAAGTTGCAAATACACTTGGCGTGGCTAGCCACGTTATCTCTCGCATCGACTTAAGTGCATGGGGCGGGTCTGCGTTGACGGATGACATTGAAGTACCTAAAGATGGTGAAGATTTGGGAATCCCAATTACATATGTGCCCGCTCGCAACACGATTTTTTTAAGCCATGCTCTTGGGTTTGCTGAAGCGATTGGTGCAAGAGATATTTTTATTGGTGTAAACGCGGTGGATTATTCTGGGTACCCAGATTGCCGCGGTGAATATATTCAGGCATTTCAATCGTTGGCAAATCTTGCCACCAAGGCGGGTGTCGAAGGAGATCGGTTTACTATTCACGCACCTTTGCTTGAAATGACAAAGGTCGACATTATCAAACGCGGGCATGAACTTGGTATTGATTATTCCATGACGCAAAGCTGCTACGACCCAAGCAAAAAAGGCACACCTTGCGGGCGATGCGATGCATGCCGTTTGCGTGACACCGCATTTGCCCAAACTAATCTACCGCGGGTAAATTAATTACCCGAAGGATTATTAAATGTCAAGGTTTTTGACTTCGAGGGCGTGATCTTCGATGTATTTTCGGCGACATTCAACTTGTTCACCCATGAGAGTTGTGAAAAGCTGATCCGCATTAGATGCAGTGTCCCAAGTAACACGAAGCATCGTGCGCTGTTCTGGATCCATCGTTGTATCCCACAATTCTTCAGGGTTCATTTCACCAAGACCTTTGAAGCGTTTAATCTCAATGCCACGACGACCGATTTGTCGAAGCGATTCAAGAATATCAGGAATGTTTGGAACATTTACAGTTTCTTCTTTGTCGGTATCTGCATCGACAATCCAAGCGTATTTCGTAGAGAGTAGTTCGCCACTGACCGTTACTTTTTGTGTGAGGAAGTGATCGTTGATGTCAATGTTGCTTGTGTTGAGTGTTTCGATAACCGCATCAATTTCACGATTTTCATGCAACTCGCGAAGCGCCGCAATTCTGGCAGCATTTCCGTTCGATTCCTCGATAGTCATGTCGTCGAGTAAAAGATCGTTTTCAGATACAACCTTTCTTGCATCTTCTTCGCTCCAGCAAACGACTTCATTGTTTGGCCAAACAACACGGAAGCGCGGCAATCGGTTCTTGTTTTCTGGGTCATCCTCGCGCATCGCGAGTAATTTATTGAATGGGGTGCCGCGACGATCCGCGATATTGATAAGCTCAGCAAGCCGTGATAATTGTTTTGTGCAACGGCCTAGGGCATCGCCCTCAAGTCTTTGTGTTTCATTCCCATCGGCATCTCGAACAATCAATGAAGCAGAATTAATTACCATCTCCATGAGCAAGGATGTCATTTCATTTTCATTATTGACGTAGAAACTTTTCTTGTTGCGTGTGACTTGGTACAACGGTGGCTGTGCGATAAAAATCTTGCCTTGGCGTATGAGTTCGCTCATTTGCCTAAAGAAGAAGGTAAGAAGAAGGGTACGAATATGCGAACCGTCCACATCGGCATCCGTCATAATGACGATTCTTCCGTAGCGTAATTTTGAAATGTCAAAATCTTCGCCGATACCGCATTGCAATGCTTGAATAAGAATCCGAATTTCTTCAAAGCCGAGAACCTTGTCGATTCGTGCTTTTTCTACATTCAAAATTTTACCCTTCAAAGGCAAAATAGCTTGCGTGTCGTGGTCGCGGCCGCCCTTTGCGGAACCGCCCGCAGAGTCGCCTTCCACAATAAACAATTCAGATCGATCGACATCGTTTGTTACGCAGTCCGCTAGTTTTTGCGGCATACCGCCAGACTCAAGTGCGCCTTTTCGCTTGATAAGATCACGGGCTTTGCGTGCGGCTTCACGCGCTTGTGCTGCAAGGATCGCTTTTAAGCAGATTTTCTTTGACTCTGCAGGATGTTCTTCAAGCCATGCGCCCAATAGTTTTGAAACAAGAGAAGAAACAATAGATTCAACTTCTGGGTTAAGTAGCTTCTCTTTTGTTTGGTTGTTGAACTGTGGTTCCGAGAGTTTTACTGAGATAATTGAGGTTAAACCCTCACGAAGATCGTCGCCACTTGGCGTTAATCCTTTGATAAGTTTGTTGCGCTTCGCGTAGGCGTTTACTGTTCGAGTAAGTGATGTTTTAAAACCAGAAACGTGCGTTCCGCCATCGGGGTTTACGATGTTGTTACCAAATGCAAGCAAAATTTCACTTGTTGCGTCTGTGTATTGCATTGCAATATCACAAACAGTCCCTGTTTTTTCGTCTGTGTACGAGAGCGCAATTGGTGAACTGTATTCAGTTTTTCCGCGATTTAAGTAACTGACATAATCAGAAAGGCCATGTTCGCTGTAAAAAGTTTCTTCACGAAGTTTGCCGTCTTTATCAACACGTTCATCGATAAACCGAATAGCAACACCAGGATTCAAGAAAGAAAGTTCACGCAGTCGGTGTTCTAGTGACTCATAACGGAACACAGTATCTGGAAAAATTTCTGGATCAGGCAAAAAGGAAATACGTGTACCAGTTGATCGTGGTTCACCTTTGTAATCTTCGATTTTTTGTAATGGTTTTGAGACTTCTCCGCGAGAGAAGCCAATCATCCATGTTTCAGTTGTTTTAATGACTTCAACTCGTGTCCAGAGGGATAAGGCGTTTACGCATTTCACACCAACACCGTGGAGTCCACCAGAAACTTTGTACGCGTTGTCGTCAAACTTGCCGCCGGCATGCAGTTGTGTCATGATGACTTCAACAGCAGGGCGACCGTCAATCAGGGGGTTCTCGCTTTTCATCGCATCTATAGGCATGCCGCGACCATCATCAATGACGGTGCAGGAACCATCAACACCAATTCGCACGGTAATCGTTGTGGCGAATTCTGCCATAACTTCATCGATAGCGTTGTCTACGCATTCGTAGACAAGGTGATGCAACGCGCTAAGCCCCGTGCCGCCGACATACATCCCCGGACGTTTTCGAATGGCTTCTAAGCCCTCAAGAACTTGAATTTGCTCAGAAGTGTATGTGTCTGGAGTTTTTGTCATGGAATTCGGGTTCTGCTTTCGTAAAAAGTCGTGTTTTTGTGGGTAAAACCGAACAAATCAGTCCCTTGCCAACGTATGTCTAGTATACCTTTTTACACCCGATAATGCCCTCATATACACCCAGTTTTAGATCAGCGACCAGTTGTTTTTGAAGGCAAAACACCCCTGAGGTCGATACACTTATATCAACACATCTGATGGCGCAAACCAATAAAGAACAAATACAAATAGACACTTCGAAAAACGCCACAGCAAGGCGTACTTTCATGCTTGCTTCGGCACTTTTTTTAGTTGGGTGTGGAACAAAAAAGGTTACTTCAACGTTACCAAGTCCAATTTGGCCTGGGGTACATTCACCAGTGCTTCAAGAAACCGCAATTATTTTGCCCGAACCAGCAATCACCTTGGGGGCAATTTCGCGTGGCAATTGGGCAAAAGGGCAACCGATACCTCGAAACATGAATCGCATGTTGCCTGCTCGATATATCACAATTCATCACGATGGCATGAACGCATTCACTTCAACTTCAAAGTTTTCAGCAGCATCTCGGTTGGAAACGATTCGAAAATCACACCTCCGCCGAGATGGTGGGCGGTGGGGTGATATCGGGTACCACTTCGCAATCGATCCTGCGGGGCGTTTATGGCAAGCGCGCCCGCTCACTTGGCAGGGTGCGCATGTTCGTGCAAAGAACGAAGGCAACATCGGAGTTGTAGTTCTTGGTAATTATGAACTTCAATCGGTAAACAGTGCACAACTTGCCGCAGTTTCTACAACATTGCAATCGCTTATGAAAAAGTACAAAGTGCCTGTTTCAAAAGTTCGCACACATCAAGAATGGGCAGCGACTGCATGCCCAGGGCGAAGTTTGCAACAAGCAATGGTTGGAATTCGCGATCGCAAATTCATTTAGTTTGATAAAAAAAATCTTTTTTCAAAGTTCATGGAATAATGTTGCGTATGATGATGCATCATGAACGAACAAGTAGCGATTCAATTCAAACAAGAATTCCCTGTTATTTCTTTCCCAGAAACGATGTTGTTGCCCCATGCAGTGATGCCGATTACTGTTACTGAACCGCATGATTTCCAAATGGTGAATCAAGTGCTCGATAGTAATGGGCAGATTGCGATTGCTTCTGCAGTCGATACGTCAAGTTCAGGAGATTCAGCAATACTAAGAACCACAGTTTGTCTTGGGCAGGTGGTGCAACATGAAAAATTGCTTAATGGGTACAACTTAATGGTGTATGGTTTGTGTCGAGCGGAGATAATGCATGTCTCACCCGCGAGTAAAGACAATGCATTTCGAACAGTGAAGTTACGGCCGGTTGAAGATCACGAACAGGAAGATCACGAATTAGAAATATACCGAGTGGAACTGCTTCACTTTATGTTTCGACCAAATATGGAACGACTTGAGCAGTACGAAACAATTATGGATTGGATTGTCGAGTCAAGGATAACTATTTCAGCGTTGTTCGAAGTGGTTGCGTGTACATTGTTTCAAGACTTTGATTTTCGATACAAATTGCTATGCGAATCATCAAAAGAAACGCGGTGTATTCTTGTATTGAAAGAATTAGAAAAGTTAGACATTGCTATTTCAATGGCAAACAAACAATCACAAGACCGTTGGAAAAACGGCACTTCCTTGAATTAATTTGCGCCTTATTCTGGAACATCCTTGGGTAACTTCTCTTCCGGTCGCAACGCTTGGATTGGTATTACTTTGGGTTGGGTTACGAGAAAATTTAGTTACTCGCGTGCGCGCTGGCATCGCTTCACTTCTGCTTGCATCAGTTCTTTTTCTCGTTGGTACCTATGTTGTAACACCAACAGAACATGCACGCGGTATTGTCTTTGCATTTGTCGATGCGGTGATGGATGAAAATATCAATGAAGCTCTCGCGTTACTTCACAAAGAAGTGCTTCTTGTTGACGATTGGAAGGGAGCACAAGGAACTGGACGGATTGGTGTTCGTGAAAGTTTAGAAGAACTCTTTCAGAGGCATACATTGCAGTTTAACACGGTGTTGAAGACTGAAATTTTTGAAGGCGAGGACGATGTTTTGGTGCAATTATTCCTCTTTACTCGTATTTCTGGTATTGGGTCGGTGCCTTCAACCTGGAAAATACATGTTCATGAACGCGAAGACGGAGTTTGGGAGTTGTATTCCATTGATGCTGTAGAAATCGGCTCAAGGTCTTTTAGGTAGTCCTACGAGCGATCTGCAGGGGGGTGATACAATAGGAAGATGTCAAAAATTTGGATTGATGGTAATTTTGTTGAATCTTCTGAGGCGAATGTAAGCGTGTTCGATCACGGATTGCTTTACGGCGACGGTTGTTTTGAGGGGATTCGAGTATACAACGGGTGCATTTTGAAATTGCATTCGCATATTGTTCGCATGTTTAAATCTGCCGCAGCAATTAGGTTACAACCCCAGCACACCATCGAAGAAATGGAAGAAATCGTTCGTGAGGCTGTTGCAGTCAATGAACAAAAGGACGGATACATTCGCCTTGTGTTTACAAGAGGCAAGGGTACGCTTGGGCTGAATCCTTTTTTGTGCCCAACACCAAGCGTTTTTGTCATTGTTGAAAAAATCAAGTTATACCCAACAGAAATGTATGAAGAGGGCATGTCCATCGTTGTTGCTAAACGTCCGCGCATTCCAGTTGCATGTTTAGACCCACAAGTTAAAAGCTTGAACTACCTGAACAACATCCTCGCAAAAATTGAAGCAATTGATGCAGGCGTTCTCGAAGCGCTTATGCTCAATATAGATGGCGAAGTTGCAGAATGCACCGGCGATAATATTTTCATTATTAAAGATGGAAAGATTTCAACCCCGCCAATTTCAGCAGGTATTTTGGGTGGAATTACTCGCTTGCTTGTTATAGACGAAATAGGACCTGCGCTGGGGTATTCAATTGAAGAACGAACAATCATCCTTGATGAAGTTATGGAAGCTGACGAAGTATTTCTAACTGGCACAGCCGCAGAAGTCATAGGGGTTAGCCACATTGACGACAAAGCGGTGGGATGCGGAAAAGTGGGCGAGATTACGCAGGCCCTTGAAGCTCAATTCAGAAAATTAGTTGCAAAGAACGCGCCAGAAGATTAAACTTTAATAATGCGATGCCATTCGTGTGATTATGAACTTTGGCACTGCACGGGGAGAACATGTCCTGAGTGCGGCGAGGAGTTTTCACTTACCGATTTTGAGTATCCATTTGAAAAAATTCTTTTTCATTGTCCACATTGTGACTATGGCATTTCCGGCGAAAAACCATCGGGGATTCCACTCGCTAGTATTGAGGAGTGTGTCTCCTGCGGGCTTGCTGTTGGTGAAGAACTTTTTATTGTTCGACCTAAAGTTGGACTAAATCCAGAGGAGCTAACTTCAAGGTTACCCATTTATATGGAGGAGGGCAACTGGTTCACGCGGTATGTTGCAACGGTTTGGCTTATTTTAATCCACCCACAAAATGCAATGAGTCGTGTGCCTATACATGAGCCAATTATGCACGCATGGAAGTTTTTCGTTACGACCGTTTTAGTGACAACGGTTGTGAGCACCCTACCGATAGGTTTCTTTTTTTGGGTTGCGGGACTTACGAGGTCAGGTTTTTTAGATTCGAGTGGATTTTTACTTCTTGTTGCTGGCCAAGTTGCTATTTTTGGTTTATTCTTAACGTTGTTTGTTTTTTTATGGGCGCTTCTAACGCATGTATTGCTGCAAATCACGGGTGGCAGTTCGTTTACGTTGCACAGAACTATGCAAGCAATTCTATACAGTGGAGGCGCATTCATCCCAGGCGTTATCCCTTGTGTTGGCTCGCCATGTAGTTTTATTTGGTGGCTTGTTGCTTCTGTAAACATGGTGTCTAAGGGACAGCGGGTGCGCGGTGGTCGTGCTTCTTTCGCAACACTGTTTGGTCCCTTATTCATTTTATTCTTTGTGTGTGGTGGTTATGCGATGCTTATATCGGTATCCGTATCGCAAATGAACGCAAATGCAACAATTTCTTTACAAAACCAACAACTTCAAATACAACAGGATGCTCAAGTGGAATTACTGGTGGATGATTTTAACGATCAACAGTTAGAGTAACTGTGGAAGTGGCTGTTGAAGTAGTTGTGGAACAATCCGCAGTGTGTGAAATGAGCCTGTCCTTATTTTGTGCAGACCAATCGGTAATCATTTTATCTGGCGAAGTATCGCCGTCATGTACTTGAAGCAAGTCGTAGCGATTATCTCGCTTTGCTGGTGTAAAACCAGCACCTCGTATCATTCGGCATAATTTTGCTTCACTTAAACACCATGTTGTGCCGGCTGCGCTTACGACATTCTCTTCAAGCATGACCGAGCCCAGATCATTTGCACCATAAAACAGAGCTGTTTGCCCGATTGCAGGGCCCATCGTAACCCAACTCGATCCGATGGAATAAATGTTATCAAGGAACAATCGACTTATCGCTTGTGTGCGTAAATACGTGCTTGAACCCGAGAGTCGAATTCTTCGACCGAATTCTGGGTGCTGAGACTTTTTCCCTGTACCGTCGAGTTTTGCGACGACATCTCCTGGGAATGGATCATTGTCTGATGCAATCCACTCTTTGACACGTCCAAGAGGGGAGTTGTCTGGCTGGAAGGGCCAAGAGATAAATGCTTTGTAATGGCCGCCGCCATGTAATCCAAAATCTTCAACTGAGCGCTCTTGCCACGAGCGGACTAAATCCATGTGATGAATGCGATCGGCGATACCTTCAATGTGCCCGAACATCATCGTTGCACTGGTATTCATGCCAAGTTCGTGCGCAACACGCATGACCGTAAGCCACACTTCTGCGTTGCATTTACCGAGACCGATTTTTTCGCGCACAGCGGGGGCAAAAATTTCACCGCCACCGCCTGGAATAGATTGCAATCCAGCTTCTTGTAATTTTGTGAGTACCCAACGTACTTGTTCTTCGAGTGTATTCCCTGGCGTATCAAAGAAATGAACAAATTCAATAACTTCTGGTGGGCTAAATGCATGGACGTGCACTTGCGGGAATTTTTCTCGCAACAAGTTAAGTAAATCGAGGTACCACGAAAGAGGCAGATCGGGATTCATTCCGCCTTGCATTAATATTTGTGTGCCACC